>NZ_JADBQZ010000001.1:0-281834 GCF_014896175.1 Enterobacter cloacae complex sp. I3 | reverse complement strand
TCTCTGCCCCGTTATATGCCTTTAAGATTATTTATCCATAATTATCGTGAATGTCATTTGGGAAACTAAAGAGAGATTCATTAATTATCTGGATTAGCCCGATGTGAAGACATCGGGCTTTTTTTATGGCAAAAAAATGCCCGGACAAGCCGGGCAGTGGAGTTAGTCGCTGGTTGATTTTTCGGCTTTACCCGCCATTTGTGCCAGGAAGTCATACCGTTTTTGCAGATCTTCGGCGGCGTCTTTCCAGAGCTGTTCTGCCACCTCAGGCTGTTGCGCATTCAGACGGCGGAAGCGCTGTTCCTGCATCAGCGTCTCTGCCAGGGCATCTGACGGCGGACGTGAATCTAGCGCCAGCGGTAATTTGCCCTCGTCCGCACGGCGCGGATCGAACCGGTAGAGCGGCCAGAAGCCGGTGGCCGTCAGCTGACGCATCTGATCGTGGCTTAGGGCCAGGTCGTAGCCATGCTCTTCGCACGGGCTGTAGGCAATGATCAGCGACGGCCCCGGATACGCTTCAGCCTCCTGAATGGCTTTCACCGTCTGGTTAAGCTGCGCCCCCAGCGAGATTTGCGCGACGTAAACGTGGCCGTACATCATCATGCTCACGCCGAGATCCTTACGTGCCTTGCGTTTACCGTGTTCACCAAATTTCGTGACGGCGCCCAGCGGCGTGGCTTTCGATGCCTGCCCACCGGTATTGGAATAACATTGCGTATCCAGAACCAGAATGTTGACGTTTTCGGTCAGGCTTAACACATGATCCAGCCCGCCAAAGCCGATGTCGTAAGCCCAGCCGTCACCGCCAATCAGCCAGATCGATTTTTCGACCAGGGCGTCAGCGTCGGTCAGAAGCTGTTCAGCGCCGTCAATTCCCTTGAGTGCGCTGCGAAGTGCAGCTACTTGCTCGCGACGAACCTCTGGCGTGGCTTCTGCGTGTAGCGCCGCGTTAAGTTCAGCCGGGATCTTATCGGCAAATTGTTCAAGCAGGCGCATCACGCGCGCGCGGTGCTGGTCAACGGTGAGTCGGAAGCCCAGGCCAAATTCGGCGTTATCCTCGAATAACGAGTTAGCCCATGCCGGACCGCGCCCATTCGCATCGGTGGTGTACGGCGTGGAGGGCAGGTTACCGCCATAGATAGACGAGCAGCCGGTGGCGTTGGCAATCAGCATCCTGTCACCATACAGCTGGGTAAGCAGTTTGATGTACGGCGTTTCACCGCAGCCGGAGCATGCGCCGGAGTACTCGAACAGCGGCGTGATCAGCTGCGAGGTACGAATATCAATGCGTTCCAGCTTGCTGCGATCGATTTCCGGCAGGTTCAGGAAGAAATCATAATTCACTTTTTCTTCTTCAACGTGTTCAAGGCGCGACATCATATTGATGGCTTTGATGTCCGGGTTCTGCCTGTCCTTCGCCGGGCAGACCTCAACGCACAGGTTACACCCGGTGCAGTCTTCCGGTGCGACCTGCAGAACGTATTTCTGGCCGCGCATGTCGCGGGATTTTACATCCAGAGAGTGCAGGCTGGCCGGGGCATCTTCCATTGCTTCCGGTGACACCACTTTGGCGCGAATGGCCGAGTGCGGGCAGGCCGCGACGCAGTGGTTACACTGGGTACAGAGTTCTTCTTTCCAGATGGGGATCGCTTCGGCGATGTTGCGTTTTTCCCAGCGGGTGGTGCCCATCGGCCAGGTTCCGTCCGGCGGCAGCGCAGAGACGGGCAGGGCGTCACCCAGCCCGGCCAGCATGGCGGCCGTGACGGTCTTCACGAAATCAGGTGCGGCATCCGAGACCACCGGAGGGCGATTCGGGCTGGCGTCATTGACCGGCTGCAGCGGCACCTCGAACAGCGACTCGCGCGCCAGCGCCAGCGCCTGCCAGTTTCGCTCTACCAGCTCCTGCCCCTTGCTGCTGTAGCTTTTGGCGATGGCGCCCTGAAGTTCCACCAGCGCGCTGTCGCCCGGCAGGATATTGGTCAGATGGAAGAAGGCCATTTGCATGACGGTATTAATACGCGCGGCCAGGCCACATTCGCGGGCAATTTTCGCCGCGTTAACCACATAGAATCGGGCTTTTTTCTGATTCAGCACCGTCTGTACTTCCTGCGGCAGGCGCGCCCAGACCTCATCCGCATTGTATGGCGTATTGAGGAGGAAAATACCGCCGGGCTTAAGGCGCTCAGCCATCTGGTACTTGTCGATAAACTGCAGCTGATGGCAGCCAACAAAGTCGGCCTGAGAAATAAGGTAGGCCGAGCGGATGGGCTGCTCGCTGACGCGCAGGTGAGAAACGGTCAGACCGCCGGCTTTCTTGGAGTCGTAGACGAAGTAACCCTGCGCGTACCACGGGGTTGAATTGCCGATGATCTTGATGTTGTTTTTGGTGGCCGAGACGCTGCCGTCGCTGCCCAGGCCGTAGAACAGCGCTTCAAGTTTGGCTGTCGCAGGCAGGGTATTTTCCGGTAAAGGCAGGGAAAGATTCGTTACGTCATCATAAATGCCGACCGTGAAACGCGGCTTAGGTTTCGCTTCCCTTAGCTCGTTAAACACGGCCAGCACGCAGTCCGGGCCAAACTCTTTGGAAGACAGGCCATAGCGACCGCCGATAACGCGCGGTAGCGTTTCACGTTCGCCGTTATTAAAGGCTTCAGCGAGGGCGGTCATCACGTCAAGATACAGCGGTTCCGCGTGTGCGCCAGGCTCTTTGGTTCGATCGAGCACCGCCACGGTACGCGCGCTTTCCGGCAGGGCAGAGAGCAGATGTTTAGCCGAGAACGGGCGGTAAAGACGCACTTTAAGCACGCCGACCTTTTCGCCGCGGGTCAGCAGCTCGTCAACGACTTCTTCACAGGTGCCGATAGCAGATCCCATCAGCACAATCACGCGCTCAGCCTGCGGATGGCCGTAGTATTCGAACGGCTTGTACTCGCGTCCGGTTGCGGCGGCAAAGTCATTCATTGCCTGCTCGACGTGGTCATAAACCGCGTTGTACCACGGGTTTGTGGCCTCGCGTGACTGGAAATAAGTATCCGGGTTTGCCGATGTCCCGCGAATTACCGGATGTTCCGGGTTAAGGGCGCGGGCGCGATGCGCGTCAATTTCCGCCTGCGGCAGCAGATCCAGGATAGTCTCGTCAGCCAGCGGGACGATTTTGTTGATTTCGTGAGAGGTGCGGAAACCATCAAAGAAGTGAATAAACGGCACGCGACTTTTAAGCGTGGCGATATGCGAAATTAAGGCAAAGTCCTGCGCTTCCTGAACGCTGCTGGCGCACAGCATCGCGCACCCGGTCTGGCGCACGGCCATCACGTCCGAGTGATCGCCAAAAATTGAGAGTGCGTGGGTGGCCACCGTACGCGCCGCGACGTGCAGGACGAAGGGGGTCAGTTGTCCCGCGAGTTTGTACAGCGTTGGGATCATCAACAGCAATCCCTGAGAGGAGGTGAACGAGGTGGAAAGCGCGCCAGTCTGCAGCGCACCGTGGACCGTAGCAATCGCACCCGCTTCAGACTGCATTTCAACCACTCTCGGGACATCGCCCCAGACGTTTTTTAACCCGTTTCCCGCCCAGGCATCCGCCTGCTCGGCCATAGTTGAACTTGGCGTGATCGGATAAATGGCGATAACTTCACTGGTGCGAAACGCGACTGAGGCAACTGCACCATTACCGTCAATAGTTTGCATAGGACGACACCCTTACATTGCGCAAAAAATAGGGGGCTGTCATAAGGCGACAAACCCTGAATATTATCTGTGTAGTCTAGCAAACAGGGGGTTTTACGATTTTCGCTTTTGTGTCCTCGGTATTCCCACCATCAATGGTTAGATCAAACTTAGGGCGAAAAAATTGCGAGAAATTGTTTCAGCGGCGCATAAATACGCACTTCCGCTCTCGACGACACGGGATGTGATGCCTATTATGCTTAGGTTTCGCACTAATTACGGGGAAGAGAGCATGCGTTCAGCATTTTGGGTAGGGTGTGCCGCGTTGTTGTTGTCGGCATGTAGCAGTGAACCTGTGCAGCAGGCCACGGCGGCCCACGTGGCGCCGGGAATGAAAGCGGCAATGTCCAGTTCAGGCCAGGCCAACTGCGCCATGATTGGCGGCTCGCTGTCTGTTGCCCGCCAGCTTGACGGTTCGGCTATTGGGATGTGCGCCTTGCCAAACGGCAAACGCTGCAGTGAACAGTCGCTTGCCGTTGGAAGCTGCGGTAGCTACTGATTATTCTGCTCGCTTAAACATCAGCGTCTTATCGGCCGTCGCCAGCGTCAGCTGGTCTTCAGTCAGGTCGACCTGCGCCCCTTTGCGCAGCATGTCGCCGATGGCCTGATCCAGCTCGTTAAGCTGTGGTTCGGTACAAAGTTTGCGGGTCATCGCCAGCGTTTTCACTTTCAGCTCACCTTCGGACAGCTTTCCCTGCCCGTTGAAGCGGTTACACATCTGGCCCGAAACGCTAATGTTATCAATGAGGCTAATGTCGGGAAGCGCATTAAAAGCGATCTCAGGCTGCGTTGTCATGCCCTTCACGGATTTGCCGTCCACGTTTTCCAGAACAAAACGGTGGCTCTTCAGCTGATCCGGCTGAACGGATGCTTTGCCCGGATTAACGCAGCCGCTGAGGACAAGGCTGATAACACTTAACGCGATGAGCTTTTTCATTTTTCTTCTCTAATAATAAATTCTGTGAATCTTTTACCAGTGTAACGATACTCTGCGGTGCGTTAATGGGGTTTATCTGAAAGTGCGGGGTGGTGCCGGGCAGCGCAGGGCTGCCCGGAATGAAGTTTAATGCGATTTAAACCCGGCAGCCGTCATCAGCATGCGAAAGAGCATGCTGACTGCTGCCAGCGCAAGAACGCTGCCGCCCCAGATAATGGCCAGCCACAGCAATCTTTTCCAGACAGGTTGTTGCATCAGTGATAACCCTCCCCAGGCTGAACTTTGCCGCGAAATACGTAGTAGCTCCAGAAGGTGTAGACCAGAATAACGGGAATGATCAACAGCGCGCCCACCAGCATAAAGCCCTGGCTTTGCGTCGGCGCGGCGGCCTGCCACAGGGTGATCGACGGCGGTATGATATGCGGCCAGATGCTGATCCCAAGCCCGCTAAAGCCGAGAAATATTAGCCCCAGCGTCAGAATAAACGGGCGAGCATGGCTGTCAGGATTACTCAAGCAGCGCCACTGGTAGAAGCTAAACATGACGACCAGGGCAGGGACTGGCAGCAGATAAAACAGATTCGGCAGCGTAAACCAGCGCGCCGCGATGGCCGGGTGTGCCAGCGGCGTCCAGAGGCTGATCGCTGCGATAAACGCCAGAAGCACGATTAACAGCGTTTTCGATACCTCACGCATCCGCTGCTGCAGCGCATTTTCGCTTTTCATCACCAGCCAGGTTGAGCCTAACAGCGCGTAGGCCACCACCAGACCCGCGCCGCAGAACAGGTTAAACGCGGTAAACCAGTCAAACGGTCCGCCGGTATACGTTCTGCCAGTGACGCTAAAGCCGTTAATGACGGCACCTACCGTCACGCCCTGGGTAAAGGTCGCCAGAACGGAACCGCCAATAAACGCCTTATCCCAGAAAGGACGGTGGGCCGGCGTGGCTTTAAAGCGAAATTCAAACGCCACGCCGCGGAATATAAGTCCAATCAGCATTAACGTCAGCGGAATGGTCAGAGCATCAACAATCACCGCATAGGCCAGTGGGAATGCACCGAACAGGGCGGCACCACCTAGCACCAACCAGGTCTCATTGCCGTCCCAGACCGGTGCGACGCTGTTGACCATCACGTCGCGATCGTCGGCGTTTTGTGTTGCCGGGAACAGAATACCGATTCCCAGATCAAACCCGTCCATGACGATATACATCAGCGTGGCAAAGACGATGATGACAAACCAGATAATGGAAAGATCGATACCCATTATGGCTGCTCCTTATGTTCAGCTGTGACGGCAGAAAGCGGGCGCGCCGGGCGTCCATCGGACTCGGTGGCGAACGATTCATGCGGCTGCGGGCCTTTTCGGATGAGGCGCACCATATAGCTATAGCCCACGCCGAATACCGAGGTATAGACGACGAAGAAGGCCAGCAGGCTCACGCTCATATGCAGGTCACCATGGGCTGAAACCGCATCCTTCGTTCGCTGGAGTCCGTAGACCACCCACGGCTGGCGGCCGACTTCGGTGGTAACCCATCCGGCCAGAATGGCAATCAGCCCGGATGGCCCCATCAGCAGGGCAAACCACAGGAACGGACGCGAAGAATAAACCCGCTTTTTATAACGCAGCCAAAGCGCCACTACTCCAAGCAGCAGCATCAGCATCCCTAAACCCGCCATAATGCGGAACGACCAGAAGACGATGGTGGAATTAGGACGGTCTTCCTTTGGAAACTCTTTTAGCGCAGGGACCTGTTTATCCAGGCTGTGCGTCAGGATGAGGCTACCCAGCGCCGGGATCGCCACTCCAAAGCGGGTGCGTTCCTGCTCCATGTCAGGCCAGCCAAACAGCAGCAGTGGGGTAGGCTCGCCCGGCGGATTTTCCCAATGGCCTTCAATAGCGGCAATCTTGGCCGGCTGATGCTTTAAGGTGTTCAACCCGTGCATATCGCCAACCAGGGCCTGGATGGGGGCAACAATCAGCGTCATCCACAGCGCCATCGAAAACATCGCCCGAATGGCAGGGGTATTATTCCCGCGCAGCAGATGCCATGCCGCGGATGCACCGACAAACAGGGCGCTACTCAGGAATGCCGCAATCGACATATGCAGCAGGCGGTAGGGGAAGGAGGGGTTAAATACCACGGCGAACCAGTCCACCGGTACCACCTGTCCGTTGACGATCTCGTAGCCTTGCGGGGTCTGCATCCAGCTGTTCGAGGAGAGGATCCAGAAGGTTGAGATAATGGTGCCCAGCGCCACCATGCAGGTGGAGAAGAAGTGCAGCCCTGGCCCCACTTTATTCCAGCCGAACAGCATCACGCCGAGGAACCCGGCTTCGAGGAAGAAGGCGGTAAGCACTTCATAGGTCAGCAGCGGGCCGGTAATGCTGCCTGCAAACTGCGAAAAGCCGCTCCAGTTGGTGCCAAACTGGTAGGCCATCACCAGCCCGGAGACCACGCCCATGCCAAAGTTGACGGCAAAAATCTTCGACCAGAAATGGTACAGCGAGCGCCAGACCGGATTTTTTGTTTTCAGCCACAGCCCTTCGAGCACGGCCAGATAGCTGGCCAGGCCGATAGTGATGGCCGGGAAAATAATGTGAAAGGATACGGTAAAGGCAAACTGTATCCGCGCAAGGTGAAAAGCATCTAAACCAAACATGCACAGCCTCAATGTCAAACGGTGTACTGTTATGCTATAGGGGCAACGTTCGGACTTTCAGACGCAGAAAAGTGATTTTTAACCATAACAGTTGGCATAAAACGCATGCTTTAGCTATCAGATATACCTCGCCAACGAGGAATAAAAACACTATTTTTATGAATTTTAGGCATTAAACCGCTTGCTTTGTCGTCATCGCCGTGCGTTAATGGTCTTCTGGTTTTGAGTCCAAAAAAATATCTGACGTAGTTTCATAAAGCAGTTCTCATCACGTTGTGCCTCTCCGCAGCCTCTCTTGGGTCTTTATCTACATTCCGATTAGTTTTGTTTAAAACCATTATTGCCTGATCGGCTCATGAGTAATTTACGTTTTTACGTTCACAGGAGAATCCTATGACTTCTTATATCCATTTCCGCTGCCCATGCTGTCATGGCTCGCAGTACCGTACCTCAGTCTTTGATGTATCTGAGAAAAACCCGCTCGGTGCGAAATGCATCTTTTGCAAATCGTCAATGATCACGCTCGATCACCTGGCCGCTGCGCGTCAGGCGCAAAGCCACGTTACCGAGTACCGTAAGTAATTTTTACTTAAACTATAACAGTTAGCAAAATCTTCTCTTTTTCTCCTGCTGATATACACTGTCGGCAATAAGGAGAATCTGATGAAAAAATACCAGCGTCTGGCGCAACAAATTATCTCGCAGATTGAGCTTGGCGTTTGGCTGCCAGGCGATAAGCTGCCTTCCCTGCGAGAGCAGGTGGCAAGCAGCGGCATGAGCTTTATGACCGTTGGCCACGCGTATCAGATGCTGGAAAGTCAGGGGCGCATTGTCGCCAGGCCGCAGTCGGGCTATTACGTTGCCTCGCGCCCGACCGCACAACAGCCTGCGCCGCCTGCCCAGGTAATGCGTGATGAAGCGGTAGATATCAACACCTATATCTTCGAGGTCTTACAGGCCAGCCGAGATCCGTCCGTTGTTCCTTTCGCCTCCGCGTTTCCCGACCCCCGGCTTTTCCCGCTTCAGCAGCTCAACCGCTCGCTGGCAAACGTCAGTAAAACCGCTACCGCAATGAGTGTGATTGAGAACCTGCCGCCCGGTAACGCTGAACTCCGTCACGCCATTGCGCGCCGTTATGCGCAGCAGGGGATGAACATCTCGCCGGACGAGATCGTCATTACCGCAGGCGCCCTTGAGGCCCTCAACCTGAGTTTGCAGGCGGTGACGGAGCCAGGAGACTGGGTGATTGTTGAAAACCCGTGTTTTTACGGCGCGCTGCAGGCGCTGGAGCGTCTGAAGCTAAAAGCGCTGTCGGTCGCCACAGACGTCCGGGAGGGTATCGATCTGAATGCGCTGGAGCAGGCGCTGAACGACTACCCCGTAAAAGCCTGCTGGCTCATGACCAACGGCCAAAACCCGCTTGGCTTTACGCTGAGTGCGGAAAAAAAAGCGCGTCTGGTCGCGCTCCTGACGGAGCACAACGTCACTTTGATCGAGGACGATGTCTACAGCGAGCTCTATTTTGGTCGCGAAAAACCGCTTCCGGCCAAAGCCTGGGACCGGGTAGATATGACGCTTCACTGCTCTTCCTTTTCAAAATGCCTGGTGGCGGGGTTTCGCATCGGCTGGGTGGCGGCAGGAAAACACGCGCGCCGCATTCAGCAGCTGCAGCTGATGAGCACGCTTTCAACCAGTTCCCCCATGCAGCTGGCGCTGGTGGACTATCTGGCGACAAAACGCTACGACGCCCATCTGCGCCGCCTGCGACGAACCCTCGCAGAGCGAAAACAGCAGGCGTGGCAGTCGCTTCTGCGCCATATGCCCGCCGGTGTCAAAATCCACCACAACGACAGCGGCTATTTTTTATGGCTGGAGCTACCTGCGCAGCTGGACGCGGGGCTGCTGAGCGAAAAGGCCTTAACGCACCATATCAGCATTGCGCCCGGAAAGATGTTTTCCACCTCTGACGCGTGGACGCCGTTCTTCCGGTTTAATACGTCCTGGGCGTGGGGCGAGCGGGAAGAGCAGGCGGTCATTCAGTTAGGTAAATTAATTAGCACAATGATGGAATAACTTTTCCCCTTTATTTAAATAATCATTTCTTATCCTGACGACGGCACGGCAAATATTTTGCGGTGCCATATCATATGAAATCTGCATACCGGCTTTCGCGGCTAACTCCTTGTCTATAATCCAGTTAACGGGGAATGCGTCCTCGGTCACACCTTGATGAAATTTCCTTAAGCCGAACGGTGCGGCGCATTTGCGCGGTCTACGTTTAATAAGGGAGATATTTTTACGGCACGGCTGCCGCTAAATTTCATTGCGACAGGAGTAACTCTTATGAGCAAAAAATTTGCCCGCAGCAGCCTGTGCGCGCTCGGCATGACTATCATGACCGCGCAAGCCGCAGAACCACCAAAGGCCATTGGCGACGGTGAAGGCCGACTGGATATTATCGCCTGGCCGGGGTACATCGAACGCGGACAGACGGATAAAAATTATGACTGGGTTACCCAGTTTGAAAAAGAGACCGGCTGCGCGGTCAACGTTAAAACGGCGGCCACGTCCGATGAAATGGTCAGCCTGATGGCGAAGGGAGGTTACGACCTTGTCACCGCGTCAGGTGATGCCTCGCTCCGCCTGATTATGGGAAAACGCGTTCAGCCGATTAACCCGGAACTGATCCCCAACTGGAAAACTCTTGACCCGCGCATCGTGAAGGGCGAGTGGTTTAACGTGGGCGGCAAGGTCTACGGCACGCCGTATCAGTGGGGGCCCAATCTGTTGATGTACAACACCAAAACCTTCCCGACGCCGCCGGACAGCTGGAGCGTGGTCTTTACGAAGCAGGATCTGCCGGACGGCAAAACCAATCAGGGACGCGTGCAGGCGTACGACGGTCCGATTTATATCGCCGATGCGGCGCTGTTCGTCAAAGCCACGCAGCCGCAGCTGGGTATTAGCGACCCGTATCAGCTCACTGAAGAACAGTATGCCGCCGTGCTCAAGGTACTTCGCGACCAGCATGCCCTGATCCACCGCTACTGGCATGACACCACCGTCCAGATGAGCGACTTCAAAAATGAAGGCGTCGTGGCCTCCAGCGCCTGGCCGTATCAGGCGAATGCCCTGAAGGGCGAGAACCAGCCCGTTGCCACCGTCTTCCCGAAAGAGGGGGTGACCGGCTGGGCGGATACCACCATGCTGCATGCAAAGGCAAAACACCCGATGTGCGCCTACAAGTGGATGAACTGGTCGCTCACGCCGAAAGTGCAGGGCGATCTGGCGGCATGGTTTGGCTCGCTGCCCGTCGTGCCTGAAGGGTGTAAGGCCAGCACGCTGCTGGGTGACAAGGGCTGTGAAACCAACGGTTATAACTATTTTGACAAAATCATGTTCTGGAAAACCCCCATCGCAGAAGGCGGAAAATATGTGCCTTACAGCCGCTGGACGCAGGATTACATCGCCATCATGGGTGGCCGTTGATCATCCGGGAGCAGAACATGACGTACGCGGTAGAGTTTAATGACGTTTCCCGTCTGTACGGCGACGTGCGGGCGGTGGATGGGGTCACCATTGCCGTTCGTGACGGAGAATTCTTCTCCATGCTGGGGCCTTCGGGCTCCGGCAAAACCACCTGCCTGCGTCTGATTGCCGGCTTTGAGCAGCTGTCAGGCGGCACGATATCTATCTTTGGCAAAGAGGCGAGCGCGCTGCCGCCGTGGGAGCGGGACGTGAACACCGTCTTTCAGGATTACGCGCTGTTCCCGCATATGTCGATCCTCGATAACGTCGCCTACGGGCTGATGGTGAAAGGCGTCGACAAGAAAAAACGCCACGCGCAGGCTCGCGACGCGCTGGAAAAAGTGGGCTTAAGCTTTGCCGTCGCCCGCAAGCCTTCGCAGCTTTCCGGAGGCCAGCGCCAGCGTGTGGCCATCGCGCGGGCGCTGGTGAATGAACCGCGCGTCCTGCTGCTCGACGAGCCGTTAGGCGCGCTCGATCTCAAGCTGCGGGAGCAGATGCAGTTCGAGCTGAAGAAACTTCAGCAGGAACTCGGCATCACCTTTATTTTCGTCACCCACGATCAGGGTGAAGCCCTCTCCATGTCGGACCGGGTGGCGGTGTTCAATAATGGGCGCATCGAGCAGGTCGATACCCCGCGCGATCTCTACATGCGCCCGCGCACGCCGTTTGTCGCCGGTTTTGTCGGCACCTCGAACGTCTTCGATGCAGGCCTTGCGCATAAAGTCTGCGGCATGGAGGGCAGCTATTCCCTGCGTCCGGAACATATCCGCCTGAATGAGGGCGGTGAGGTTCAGGTGCAGGGCGTCGTCCAGGCCGTTCAGTATCAGGGGGCTGCCACGCGCCTTGAGCTCAGGCTCGCCGACGGTGCCAAACTGCTGGTGAGCCAGGCCAATCTCAGCGATTTCTCGCCGCTAAGCGGCATTGCGCCGGGGCAGGCCGTCACGGCGTCGTGGTCGCGCGAGGCGATGATTCGCCTGCAGGAGGAGAGGTGAAATGGCTATGAGTGTCGCGCACCCTCCCGCCCCGCGCGGCCGCATAAGCCGCATTACGTCACTGTTCTGGCGTAAACCGTCGCTCGGACTGTTCCTGCTTCTGCTTGCACCGCTGATGTGGTTTGGCATCGTCTATTTAGGATCGCTGCTGACACTTTTGTGGCAGGGGTTTTACACCTTTGACGATTTCACCATGGCGGTCACGCCGGATCTGACCCTGGCGAACGTACTGGCGCTCTTCAACCCGGCAAACTACGACATCATCCTGCGCACGTTAACGATGGCGATTGCGGTGACGATTGCCAGCGCAATTCTGGCGTTCCCGATGGCCTGGTACATGGCGCGATACACCCGCGGCAAGTGGAAAGCGTTTTTCTATATCGCCGTGATGCTGCCAATGTGGGCGAGCTACATCGTCAAAGCCTACGCCTGGACGCTGCTGCTGGCGAAGGACGGCGTGGCACAATGGTTCCTCAACCACCTGGGGCTGGAGCCGCTCCTGACCTCGATCCTTACGCTCCCCGCGGTAGGTGGCAACACCTTATCCACCTCCGGGCTGGGACGGTTTCTGGTCTTCGTCTATATCTGGCTGCCGTTTATGATCCTGCCCGTTCAGGCGGCGCTGGAACGGCTGCCGGCTTCGCTGCTGCAGGCCTCTGCCGATCTCGGCGCCCGCCCGCGCCAGACCTTCCGCTATGTCGTTCTGCCGCTGGCTATCCCGGGCATTGCCGCGGGCTCAATCTTCACCTTTTCCCTGACGCTGGGGGATTTCATCGTACCGCAGCTGGTCGGGCCGCCGGGGTTTTTCATCGGTAACATGGTCTACTCCCAGCAGGGGGCGATCGGCAATATGCCCATGGCCGCCGCGTTCACGCTGGTTCCCATCGTGCTGATTTCACTCTATCTGGCGTTCGTGAAGCGTCTGGGAGCATTCGATGCACTCTGAACGCGCACCGCTGTTCCTGAAAGTGGCAGCGTGGGGAGGCGTCATCTTCCTGCACTTCCCGCTGCTGATTATCGCAGTCTATGCCTTTAATACCGAAGATGCTGCCTACAGCTTTCCGCCTCAGGGGCTGACGCTGAAGTGGTTTACTGCGGCGGCGGGGCGCGGGGATATCATCGAATCGGTGACGTTGTCACTTCAGGTTGCCGCGCTATCCACCGCGATAGCCCTTGTGCTTGGCACGCTTGCTGCAGCGGCGCTCTGGCGAAGCGAGTTTTTTGGCAAGAACGCGATCTCGCTATTGCTGCTGCTGCCGATTGCGTTGCCGGGGATCATCACCGGCCTGGCGCTGCTGACAGCGTTCAAAACAATCAACCTTGAGCCGGGGTTTTTCACCATTGTGGTTGGGCATGCCACGTTCTGCGTGGTGGTGGTCTTCAATAACGTGATTGCCCGGTTCAGACGCACCTCCTGGAGTCTGGTGGAAGCGTCGATGGATCTCGGGGCCGACGGATGGCAAACCTTCCGCTATGTGGTGCTGCCCAACCTGGGCTCCGCGCTGCTGGCCGGGGGAATGCTGGCGTTTGCCCTGTCGTTTGACGAAATTATCGTCACAACCTTTACGGCGGGACACGAACGCACGTTACCGCTGTGGTTGCTCAATCAGCTAGGCCGTCCGCGCGACGTGCCGGTCACCAACGTCGTTGCACTGCTGGTGATGCTGGTAACAACCATCCCCATTCTGGGAGCCTGGTGGCTAACCCGCGACGGCGAAAACATCGCCGGCGACGGGAAATAACATTGATTTGAACAGGACAATGCTATGCAAACACATCTGCTGATAAAGGGTGAACTGGTTGCCGGAGAGGGAGAGAAACAGCCTGTCTATAACCCGGCCACCGGAGAGGTGCTGCTGGAGATTGCTGAAGCGTCAGCGGCACAGGTCGACGCGGCGGTTCAGGCCGCCGACCGTGCTTTTGAGGCGTGGGGACAAACGACGCCGAAAACCCGCGCCGAGTGCCTGCTGAAGCTCGCGGATGCGATTGAAGCGCATGGCGAAGAGTTTGCCCGGCTCGAATCCCTCAACTGCGGCAAGCCGCTGCACTGTGCGCTGGGCGATGAAATTCCCGCAGTGGTCGACGTTTTCCGTTTCTTCGCCGGGGCGGCCCGCTGCCTGAACGGGCTGGCCGCGGGTGAGTATCTTGACGGCCACACGTCGATGATCCGCCGCGACCCGGTGGGCGTGGTTGCCTCTATCGCGCCGTGGAACTACCCGCTAATGATGGCGGCATGGAAGCTGGCGCCTGCGCTGGCGGCCGGTAACTGTGTGGTCATCAAGCCGTCTGAAATCACGCCGCTAACGGCGTTAAAGCTGGCGGAGCTGGCGAAAGATATCTTCCCGGCTGGCGTTCTCAACGTGCTGTTTGGCCGTGGAAAAACGGTGGGCGACCCGCTCACCGGACATGAAAAAGTGCGCATGGTGTCGCTGACCGGTTCGATTGCCACCGGGGAGCATATCATCGGCCACACGGCGTCCTCCATTAAGCGCACCCACATGGAGCTGGGCGGTAAAGCGCCGGTTATCGTGTTCGATGACGCCGACCTGGATGCGGTTGTAGAAGGCGTGCGGACGTTTGGTTTCTACAATGCCGGGCAGGACTGTACGGCGGCCTGCCGTATCTATGCCCAGAAGGGGATCTACACCCGGCTGGTGGAAAAGCTCGGTGCCGCGGTGGCCAGCCTCAAAATGGGTGCCCCGGAGGATGAGTCTACTGAACTCGGTCCGCTCAGCTCGGCTGCCCATCTTTCACGCGTCTGTCAGGCGGTTGACGAGGCGAAAGCCCTCGGCCATATCCGCGTGGTGACGGGCGGGAGCAAAAAAGAGGGGGCGGGCTACTACTTCCAGCCAACGTTGCTGGCCGGGGCGAAACAGGAGGATGCCATCGTTCAGCGAGAAGTGTTTGGACCTGTGGTGAGCGTCACCGAATTCGACGATGAAGCGCAGGTCCTGGCCTGGGCGAACGATTCGCAATACGGCCTGGCGTCGTCGGTCTGGACGAAAGACGTGGGACGCGCCCATCGCCTGAGCGCGCGCCTGCAGTACGGCTGCACCTGGGTCAATACCCACTTTATGCTGGTGAGCGAAATGCCGCACGGCGGCATGAAATTGTCTGGCTATGGAAAGGATATGTCGGTGTACGGGCTTGAGGACTATACGGTTGTCCGGCACGTTATGATTAAACATTAGAAAATCATGCCCGGCGGTCTGCATCGCCGGGCGTTTGCTTTACCAGCCACACACCTCGTGCTCATTTTCCGTGTCGTAAGCGCGGACGGTATTCACCAGATCTTTTACTACGTCTGCGGCGATGTCGGGGATGAGCAACTCCATGGGGGCCTCTGTTTCGTAATCCACCGAGACGCCGTTGCTGTTGTTGGTCACGGTCACTGTGTACGTTGCTTTACCCACGCGGTTACTCCTTATGTGTATTGACCACTTTGCCGATGCCCGCGCCCTGAAGCGTAACGTCAGGATCGGCAAAAAAGTCGATATTGAAATAGGTATCGTCGGTCAATAGCTCGATGCGGTGCCATTTCTCTGGCGGCGAGATGCCAAACGATCCGGCTTCAATCACCAGTTCCAGATCCGGTTCGGTCGCGTCAGCGTTCGGGAAACCAAAATAGCGCACCGCACCCTGCATCACCGACAAACGGCCATATACGCTGGCTTTCGTATTATGGTGGGTGAAAAGGGCTTTTGGCGCGGTGTCTTTGTTCCAGAATGGCGTGGAGCGGGTATGAACAAAATTCTCAGGGATACGTAGCATAAAGGTTACCTCGTAAATAAAAGCCGCTTAAAGCGACTTCAACACCTCTGGTTCGACGAAAAATTCAATATTAAACAGCGTGTCGTCGCTCATCACCTCGATGTGATGCCATTTCTCAGGGGGAAAAACACCGAAGTGGCCGGCCCTGATAATCAGTGTGCTGTCAGGCTCAGGGGCATGTTCATCAGCATAACCCAGGTAGCGGACGGCACCCTGCATAACGGACAGGCGTGGATAAACGCCCGGACGGGTACCCGTATCGAGATGACGCTGAAAGATCCCGGCGGGGGCGGTTTCTTTATTCCAGAAAGGGGTAGAGCGGATATGAATACAGCTTTGCGGAATGCGTAGCATATTGCCTCCCATGTATGTCTGCATTTATTAGACGCCTTTGCGGAAGAGAGGATTTATCAAAAAGTGCATTTAAATTGCATGTTATCAATAAAGATAATGGGTGGCTCCCCCTGTTTGTAATACAAAATACTCAGTTGTTATTAGCCTTAATATTTAAGTGGTTATTATGTAATGAAAAAACTTGATCTGTATCAACATATGACGCATATTGCGTGCGGTTATTTTTTCGGCTCTGGTATACAGAATGACGTTGTATCAAAAGATGTTGGTTTTTTACGCAGTGATGGCTTCCATCTGTGCATTAATTACCTGGTTCCTTTCTAAAGACCGCAAGCGCATCCGCCTGCTTAGCGCGTTTCTGGTCGGGTCGACCTGGCCGATGAGTTTCCCCGTTGCGCTGCTGATTTCTCTTTTCTGAAGCATCCTTCCAAGTTCGAAAGATGAACATAGCATTCCAGTTACGATGGCTGTATAAATACACAGTGCATCGTAAAAGGAGTGCTTATGAACAGTTTTTACTCGCAGCATGCGGGTTGCACCGTGCGCTGGCATGATTTGCCCGGCTCTGGCGATCCCGTAGTCTTTATCCACGGATTGGGCTGCGCCTCTTCCTATGAATATCCTCGCGTCGTCCGAGACCCTCAGTTTGGCGGGCGCAGAGCTATTCTCATCGATTTACCCGGCAGCGGTTACAGCGATAAGCCTGAACATTACAGCTATAAAACGACTGAACAGGCGCGCGTCGTGGCGGAGTTGATTGACCATCTTCAGCTGGATGCCTTCTGGTTATACGGTCACAGCATGGGCGGCAGCATTGCTATAGAAACGGCGGGGCTGCTGGCACCGCGCGTGAAGGGACTGATGGTGTCGGAGCCCAATTTTCACGCCGGTGGGGGGATGTTTAGCCGCGCTATTGCGGCGCAAACCGAACACCAGTTTGTGGCGCAGGGCTATAATGCCATGCTCCGTAAAGAGACCACCGCCTGGGCCGGGTGCCTGCAAAGCAATGCACCCTATGCCGTCTGGCGCGGCGCATCAAGCCTGGTCGCCGGTGTTGAGCCGGACTGGGAAGCGCAATTTCTGTCGCTGCCTTGCCCGGTGACGTTGATTTTTGGTGAGCTCTCACTGCCGGATGACGATGTGGATAATCTGAAGCTGAAGGGCGTTGAGGTCAAAATCATCCCTGCGGCGGGGCACTCCATGTCGTGGGAAAACCCGTCGGCACTGGCGCAGGCGTTAGCGGAGTGTATGGCGGCGTGATTATCGTCGCGGAATACAGGCCGGGTAAGCGCAGCGCTACCCGGCAAGATAGGCCGCTACAGGATTAAAGCCCGCAGTGCCCGACGTGCGTCAGGCTGAACATCATGCGGGTGCTGATAATCAATGTTTTCGATTGCCCGGCTATAGAGGGCAACCAGCCAGTCGTAAACGTACGCGGTGGCCGCATGAACAGGCTGCTCCCCCAGACGCGTCAGGCGCGGTGCGGCACTGCTGACGACGGGCGTAACAAAGATTGCCTGACCTTTGCGAATGCGGCTTGCGGGGCGTTCTGCTGACGGGGTCTGGTCGTAACCCAGCCAGCCAACGAAATTCCCTATCACCGCATGCAGCTGCGCCGCGCTGCTTTTATCCGCGTCGACAATGCGCTGAAGCTGTTGCGGCAGATTAAGCCGGTAGCTGGTTACCACCAGCACATCCGCGATTTGCTGCAGCACCGCGGGCTCCAGACCAAGACGGGCGGCGGTAGCTTCATTGCGGCTCCACTGGCGCAGATGATTTATCCATACTCTGTGCGCCAGGCGCGCTTTGTCTTTTGTCTGGAATCGTCCTGCGCTTTCCTGGGCGTTATCGGCGAACAGATCGATGGTGTCCGTGAACAGCCCGTTCACCTGCTCCTCGCGCGGCTGCTGAACGGCGAGCAGCGTTTCAAAGGCTTTCAGCGGCGGCAGCAGGCCCTCAAGCAGCTCGCCGTGACGGGCGGCACTGCTTTGCAGCGTGCGCACCATGTTTTCGGCCTGAGCACGTCGCGTACCCGGTTCCTCAACCAGCGGCGCCAGATAGCTTTGCATCAGCGACGCGATCTCCTGCCGCAGCAGGTTTTTCAGCGTGCCGAGACGCTTCTGCCGCTGTGCCGGGAGCGTCGCCTGAGACAACCACTCAATGACGCGCTGCATGCTGTGGCTGTCCAGCGCCTGCAGAGTTCCCCAGCGCAGGCCTGGCTTGCCCAGCAGATGCTGTACGGCTTCATCGAGATTCTGTCGGGTAGTGAAACGAGCGTCATGCGGGGTGATCGCCCACACCAGCCCCGGCAGGGCAGACTCCTCGGCAGGCTGGGTCTCTTTAATCCAGTTAATTAACACTTTTGCTTTTTGGGCCGTCTGCTCGTGCCGCGCTGTCGCGTTGCAGATAACCAGCACATCCGGCTGGAGCTGCTGGCGGTAATGTTCAAACAGCCACTGGCATTTAGCCTGTACTAAAGGATCGGCACTGCCGTATTCAAAGACCGGAATATCAATGATATCAACGTTATCCAGCGCGCCATTCTCAACCGGCAAGACCAGCTCGCGGGTAAGGAAGGCAAGCACGTCGACCGGGATGCTGATGGCGTTGAGCATTTCACCGTTGTTCAGCGGATGAAGCAGCGTCTCCTGAGTTTCCTGCTGGGTTAAGGTACCGTGCGTCAGGAACCCTTCACCAGGCAGACCAAAGCTGTCCACCAGCAGGCTCAGCGGCGCAGCCAGCTCGCTCGCATGGCTGGTCTGATGCAGCACGTGGGCAAGCTTCAGCCACTGCTGGGTTAACTCCTGTTGCTCGCCCCACAGTAGCGACCAGACGCTGGCGCGGGTGCTGAGATCGAGCGATGGCACCAGCTGGGCAAACTCATGCCACAGGGCGTCATCAATTTGCTGTCTCGCGGCGGGTACCGTGCTTTGCCAGAAACGCGAAATCGCACCCACATCCTGCGCCGTGATGCCGGGCACGCTCTGCGGCTGGCGAAGGCCGCGCCATTTCTCCAGACGCGTCTCAATGACCGCCTTATCCACCGCGCGCATCTGCGGGTGCAGCGTCGTGCGGGCAATAAACAGCTGTACCAGTTCGGCCTCTGTGACCAGGCTCAGACGCAGCGGAAACGCCTCATCCGCTACCTCCGGGGTGTCTCGTGTGAAGCGCACGGCCATGTTGGTCAGGGCATGCCCTGGGTTAATATGCGAAAAATAGTCAAAGGTGCGCTGGCCCGGCATCACGTTCAGGCGCCCGTTACCGCTGCCGCACAGCGACAGCAGCAGGTGCGCTTTGGCGCTCTGAGAATGGCCGTAAAGCCCAATGCTGCTCCGGCGGGTCAGGGCGTGTTCAATGGCCTGCTCCCGCGCCTGCGCCGCGTTGATGCGAGCAAGCAGGGCATCAGCATCGTTATCCAGCACAGGGGCGGTCAGGCGCGTCTCATTAATCCACCCGATTAAGGCCTGAGTGGTGGTCGTGGTCGCTGTCATTTCAGGTATACGCTCCCGCTGTCGATCCAGTAGTGGCTACCGCTGTGTCGGCGATCGGCCAGGGTATTCAGTTTGAAGGTTAACGCGTCAGGCGCAACCGGCGTGCCGTCCTGAAGCCAGGCATCGCTGAGCTCGAAGGACTCAGAGCCCTCTAATTTGCTGCCGCCGCAGAGCTTAAGCCGCACGTTCAGCACGCCGTCGCCGGCAATCGCTTTTGCCAGTTCAGCCGAGTTGATGCTGAGCGTATAAAGCGGCGTGGCGGGCCAGCGCGCGTTCGCCAGCTGGCGGAAGCCGAGGGTAACGTTACCGCGCAGCGGGAAGTGCAGACGGGCGTCAAGCTTCGCGCCGGGTTTATCGAGATCGATATCCTGATACCAGACGTTTTCCTCGCGCAGGGTATTGACGGTGTTATCCAGCACGCCCAGATAGCGCACGGTGGAATAGGCGCCAATGTCCGCGGCCTTAAAGTTAAAGCGCGGCAGACGCAGATCGAGCGCCAGGCTGCAGAGCATGGCCCCCACCGCGGCGGTCGATTTCGGATTGCCTATGCGCCCCTGCTGGCTGAAGGGATACCACTCGTGAACCTGATATTTATCCAACCAGACGATGCGGTTGACCGGCACCGGCTGCAGATGCCGAATCAGCGCCTGAACGCCCGGCAGGCAGCCCGGGCGCCCGGTGATGAGCAGAATATCGCAGCTGTAATGGGAAATCGCTTCACACACCGCGTGAAGCGGCGAGGTCAGCGTAAACTGACCGGCCAGCATTGCATCCTGCATTTCGCGGAAGTTCACGTGCAGCGGCACGGCGAACAGGTCGAACGCCTCTGAGCCCGCCGGCAGGGCATGATCGATTGCCTGCTGAAGATAGTTCATCACGTTGCGGGTTGGTTTCTGCGCAAGGAGCTCGCCAAAGGTGGCATGCAGGCCCGCCAGCGGATCGTCAATGTCGCTGGCTTCCCACGCGGAAAGAATGGCGTGGCCAATCGGCATAAAGAGCTGAAGCGCCGTTTGCTGGCGCAGTACCGCCTGGGTATCAATACGCCCGGAGTCGCCGAACAGCGACGCCATCAGCAGTGAGGCGTCCGCAATGCCGGATTTCTGCAGCTGCGTTTGCAGGGCGGGCAGGACATAGCGCTGAATCACGTCCAGCAGGGTATCGTCGCCCGCCACCTTGAACCCTTCGCGGAACAGCAGTTGCGGGGTGATTTTGACGTTATTACCGGAGCCGTCATCAAGCTGGTAGTGGGTTATTGCCATATCCGTGGTGCCACCGCCGATGTCGATAGACGCGACGCGTAATGCGCGGCCCGGCTGCACGCCTGGCTCAGGTTCACGATCCGTGCGGGCGAGTGAGGCGAAAAAGGCTTCCGTCTGGCCGCCAAAACGGGAAATCGCTTCGTTATACAGCCACACCAGCTGACCGCAGCTGGCTTCATCCCACTCCATCTGGATCTCAGGGACCGGCACCACGCTTTTTTCCTGCTGCTTGCGGGTGGCAAAATCTTCATCCTGCGGGTGCCAGCCCATCGCTTTCCAGACGATGGCAATGGCTTCAAACATGCGGCGACGGAAAATCTCGCGCTCCTGCTTCGGCATGGCCGAGGGCAGGGTCAGGATCAGGGTGCGCAGCTGGCGCGGCGAGGCCGGGAAGCCCAGGCGCAGGCGGGTGGCGACGCTGTTGATCTGGCCCAGCGCCTGCGCCAGCAGCTCGCACAGCATGTGCGTCATCAGCGTGCTGCGGCTGTACTGCGGCGAAAAGACCGGCAGCCGCTCGTCCTGCGGCAGCGTAAACAGCGGCTCACCGTCATCGTTCATCAGGTTCATCAGCGGAAACGCCGTGGCGAGCGGTTCACGCTGGGTTTTGCCGTTCATCTGGCTAAAGCGCCAGTCCTGCACGACAGGCGTTTCATCCCACAGGTAGCGGCGCGGGCTGGAAATGCCGCTGTTACCTTCGGTTCCCAGGCGCTGCATCGCCAGCTTGCGGGCTTCATCGCCTACGCGAACAATCGACGGCCAGACAAACGCATCTTCGCGACCGCTTTCCACCGAGAAGTGCTGTTTGCCAAAACGCGCTTCGGAGAATTCAAGACGGCTGGTAAAGAGAGGTTCGTTCAGGAACTGGGGCTCGCTTAACGAACGAACCTGCAGCTCGGCGGTCTGCCGAAGCCCGTCGTTTGCATCACCGTGGTCTTCAATAATGACGCCGCAGGTGTGGGTGTTGCCCACGTCGAGGATCAGATCGACCGGAATGGCAGGCGTGCTGAGCGTGTGGGTGACAAATTTCACTTCCGGAATGGTGAGCTGTTCACCGAGCATGGTCAGTACATTGAGCCAGTGGGCCTGATATTCAAAACTGCGCATCGCCTGATGCAGGTCGCGTTCAGAGCGGTTTTCAACGCCGTCGGCATACTGGGTAAATGCCTCGCGCAGCCAGCCGTCAATCCAGGTCTGGTCGAGGAAGCTTTCTACCTCACTATCGCGCCACGCCAGCGCAAAGCGGGTTCCATTCAGAATATCGTTTTCAACCGGCGACAGGGCTGAAGTGGCATGCTCCGCGATCTGGCTGTCGAGCGCGAGGGTGACGCGGTGCGAGTTGCCTGCCGTATCGGGCTTCTCGAGCTTGCGCACCTGAACGCGCGCCCAGTTATCCGGTCCTTCCACAAAGGTCCGCGGCGGGTTGAAGCGCAGGAAGGGCACGGGAAGCCAGACGCCGTCCAGCACGGCAAGGGACTGATGCAGCGGAATGGTGGTTTCCGGTTTAACCACTTCAGGCTGACCGCCGTTCGTCCCCGGCAGGGTATAGCGCCCGTTCACCAGGTCGAAATCGAGTCGCAAAAGGGGGCCGTTCGCGGTTTTACGTACGAAGCGCCCGTTGCTGGCGGTGTCCTGCGGCGTCAGGCCGAAATCCAGGAACTGCACGCCGCTGTTGGCAATAAGCGTGACGCTTTGTTTATAGTCGCAAAGATTTACCAGCATAGGATCAGGCACCTGCTTTCTTGAACGTCAGTGGGACGACGGTGTTGGCGTCATAGCGAGCGCGACATTCTGCGATATCGCTGGCCCCGGCTTTACAGGCGACTTCCGGCATCGGGTAGCGGGAACCGTCGGTGCAGCGGGCATTGCCGCGACTTTTAATCATCAGCTCGCCATTGCTGTGCAGCCCGGAGAAAATCTCCGCGCGGCAGACAATGTTGTCGCCGTGCACGACGCGGGCGAAACCTTTATTGTTCTGGATTTGATAGCGCATTGAGGGCGGCTTGCCGGTGACCGGATCTTTCACGTCGAGAACCGCGCGCCAGGTACCGTTCAGGAAGCGCGTCGACCCGGCTTTCACCTGACCGGCTTCCATCACCATGGCATCTTTCGGGATCGGAACAATTACCACCGGTGCGGCTTCAGGCGAAGGAGCGGGTTCTTTTTCTTTACTGGCGACGACCTCAGCCTGATGCAGGGGGAGATTCATAGCCAGCGGCTCTACCGCTTTGATCGGCTGCGGTGCAATAGCCACGGGCTCAGGAGCCGGTGCCGGAGCGGGCTCTGCCGAAGGGGCCTGTTTTGGCCACAGCAGCGGCGCGGCAACGGCTGCCACAATCACGGCGGCAACCGGCAGGGTCCACAGGGGAATGCGACGTTTTTTCGTGACGGCAACAGGCGCAGGTTCCTGAGCGGGTTGCGCAACAACCGGCGCGGGCTCCGGCTCATACAGTTCTTCCGGCGTAATACGCACGGCGGTGACGGGCGCAATCAGCGGCTCGTCTGCTTTTTCAAAGGTGATGGCCGGTTCGGGCGCGGGTTCTGGCTCGGGCTCATCAATCACAACGGGGGCAGGCTCGGGGATCAACGCTTCACGCAGGCAGTCGAGGACATCGTCGCGCGCATTTTCGTTCAGGTTTACAAAACCCCAGAAGCAAATAATCGGCTTTCCTGCGACCAGGAAAACAAAATTCTCGCCGGGAAACTGAAACGCTTTCGACAGCAGCGAGCCGAAAAGCTGCTGCGCGGTTTTGGGCGACTGGAGGCATTTCTTGCTTAACGACTCAACGCTGGCAAGCGTGTTTTCCAGATAGCGCAGGGCACGATAGCGGTCGTCTTCACTGGCCGCCTTCCAGCTGGTGACGCTTCCCTCAACGGGGGAATACCAGTCCACGCGGTCGCCGCTGTCGTTGACCTGAGGAATAGCCAGACTGTCCACTATGGCCTGCTGTTTGCGCAATCGAAGCGCTTCCCGGATTTGTAACGCTGATTCAAAAACGGCCTGTCCGCCGCCGCCAACGGCCTGAAAATCATCCAGATTACCGCTGCGTAAAAGAGTTTTTGCCACGATTTGATCCCATATACTTCTTCACACCGTTACTTTAACGAAACGAGGAAGCAAACAAACGGAGGAAGAGACGCTAAAAGCGCCGATTTCTTGCGGCATAGATCGTGACGGTTGTGCTTGACGAATAACGTCACTTAAGGCAAATCACCTTTTTTTGCACTGGCGGCAAAACCGGCAAAAAACGCGGCTTTAGAATAAGCTGATAGTGTTTCGTTATTTGCCAGGTGATAAGGGCTGTGCTGTTATTACTGACCTATATAATAAAACTGTCAGGGTTATAACTATGTCTACAGGGAAAACGCTTCTCGCCCTTGCGCTGAGCGCTCTTTTACCAGCCGGTGCCGCATGGGCGGCAAACAACGACACCCTTATTTACTGCTCCGAGGCATCGCCAGAGTCGTTCAACCCGCAAATCGCCAGCTCCGGCCCGTCGTTCGTGGCCAGCTCTCAGGTTCTGTACAACCGCCTGATCAATTTCGACCCGGTGAAAAATACCCCGGTCCCGTCACTGGCGGAATCCTGGACGATTTCACCGGACGGCAAGACCTATACCTTTACCCTGCGCAAAGGGGTGAAGTTCAACAGCAACAAATACTTCAAGCCGACGCGCGACTTTAACGCCGATGACGTTATTTTCTCGGTGATGCGTCAGAAAGACCCTAAACACCCGTACCATAATGTGTCCCAGGGCAACTACGAATACTTCAACGATGTCGGGCTCGATAAGCTGATTCAGGACGTTAAAAAGGTCGACGATTATCACGTCCAGTTCACCCTGAGTGAACCCAACGCCGCGTTCCTGGCCGACTGGGGAATGGATTTCGCATCGATCCTCTCCGCCGAATACGCCGATGTGATGCTGAAAAAAGGCACGCCTGAGAACGTAGATACCTGGCCGATCGGTACCGGGCCCTATGTGCTCCAGCAGTACAAGGTGGACTCGCTGATCCGCTACGTCGCTAATCCGAACTACTGGGATGGCGAGGTGCCGACCAAACATCTTATCTTCTCCATCACGCCAAACGTGGAAACCCGCCTGGCGAAATTGCAGACCAACGAGTGTCAGATTATTCCTGCGCCGTCTCCGGTTCAGTTTGACGTGATTAAAAAGAACAAAGACCTGACGCTGCACTCTGTCGATGCGCTGAATGTTGGCTATCTGGCGTTTAATACCGAGAAAAAGCCGTTCGATAACGTGCTGGTGCGTCAGGCGCTAAACTACGCGACCGACAAGAAGGCTATCGTTAATGCGGTCTTTATGGGCTCCGGTACGGTGGCAAAATCGCCGATCCCGCCAAATATGCTGGGCTTTAATAAAGATCTGCAGGACTACAGCTACGATCCTGATAAAGCAAAAGCGCTGCTGAAGCAGGCCGGGCTGGAGAAGGGCGCGGAAGTCACGCTGTGGTCAATGCCGGTTCAGCGTCCGTATAACCCTAACTCGCGTCGTATCGCGGAGATGATCCAGAGCGACTGGGCGAAAGTCGGCGTGAAGGCCAAAATTGTCTCCTATGAGTGGGGCGAATACCTCTCCGGCATGCGTAAAGGCGAGCACGACTCCGCGCTGTTCGGCTGGATGTCCGATAACGGCGACCCGGACAACTTCGCCGATGTGCTGCTGGGCTGCAACAGCATTAAAACCGGGTCAAACGCCGCGCGCTGGTGCGATAAGGGTTATGATGCCCTGGTGCAAAAAGCGAAGCTGACCAGCGATCCGGCCGAGCGTGCGAAACTGTACGGCCAGGCGCAGGAGATTTTCTACCAGCAGGCACCGTGGATCGCGCTGGCAAACGGCAAAACGTTCTTTGCAACCCGCAGCAACGTGACCGGATACAGCGTGAGCCTGATGGGCAGCGATTTCTCTAAAGCGAAGCTGAACTAAGCATTTATTGCCGGGTAAGGCATAAGCCGCCACCCGGCAAAAACGAGGAGTGACAATGTCACATTTAAACGAAGTTACCGCCCGCGTGGATGCCGCCATCGAAGAGAGCGTCATCGCCCATATGAACGAACTGCTGATTGCATTGAGCGAGGATGCCGATCTCAGCCGTGAAGACCGTTACGCCCAACAGCAGCGTCTGCGTACCGCGATTTCGCACCACGGTAAGCAGCACAAAGAGGAGATGGACGCGCGCCAGGAACAGCTGACCAAGGGCGGCACTATACTGTAATCAAAACTGGCGTCGCGCTACCAGCCAGGCCCCGACGACCAGCATCACCGCGCCGCATACCGGGCCGATCAGCGCGCGCAGGGGAATGCCATGGCTTCTCAGCACGTCAAGGACCAGCCCGCCAATCAGCTGGCTTGCGACCAGCACCGCGATGGTCGTTGCCGCGCCCACGTTCTGGTAGCCGCTGATGCTGGCAAACACAAAAAACGACCCCAGCAGCCCCGGGATCAGCGTCCACCAGCGCACCGTTGCGGCCAGCTCGCTGAACCCGGCGAAGCCCTGCTTCAGCAGCAGAATGCTGACAAACAGCACAATGCCGACCAGGGAGTTCAGCAGCATTGCGATAAGAATGGTGGAGGAGGACTGGGTGATACGCACCATTAAAGTGTTTTGCACCACCAGCCCGATCCCCGCCGCCACCAGGAACGCCAGCGTCAGCGACTGATTCATGGGATTGCGTCCGGGTCGCTGCGCTCGTCCAGCTGCAGCTGCATAAAGGTTAAGTCCAGCCAGCGGCCAAACTTGGTTCCCACCTGCGGCATCTGCCCCGTGGTCACAAAACCGAGCGTTTCGTGGAGGTGAATCGAGGCCTTATTTTGCGCTTCAATGCCGGCCACCATCACGTGTTTGCCGATGGCGCGGGCCTCGTTGATCAGCGCTTTCATTAACGTGCGGCCAATGCCTTTACCCTGATGCTCCGGATGGATATATACCGAATGCTCAACCGTGTGACGAAAGCCGTCGAAGGCGCGCCAGTCGCCGAAAGAGGCGTACCCGGTAACCACACCATTTTCCTCAGCTACAAGAACCGGGTAACCCGCGAGCGTGCGGGCCTCGAACCAGGCGATTCGGTTATCGGTATCAACGGTTTTATCGTTCCAGATCGCGGCAGTATGCAGCACCGCATGGTTATAGATCTCTCCTATCGCAGCGCAGTCTTCTTTACAGGCGTGACGAACGATCATGATTAAACCTCTGTATGTTGTTTACTATAGTATTACGCTATAGATATGATATTACACAACTGTATCGTCAGAGCGCTACGTGAGAATGATTATGAGCCCCATTGAAACGGCGTTCATACGCTTTAGTATGACGTTATGAACACAATAACAGACACAATGAATCAGCGTATTAGCGCCAGAATTCGCCTCGAACGTGAATCACGCGGCTGGTCTCTTAGCGAGCTGGCCGAGCGGGCAGGCGTATCTCGCGCCATGATCCACAAGATAGAGCGCGGCGACAGCAGCCCGACGGCAACCTTGCTTGCCCGCCTGTCAGGCGCGTTTGGGATCAGCATGTCGACCCTGATTGCCAGAGCCGAGATGCAGGAGGGAAAACTCCTGCGCCTGGCGAACCAGCCCGTCTGGCGCGATCCGCAAACCCACTACCTTCGTCGCCACGTTTCTCCCCGTACCGATCTGCCTATCGACCTCGTTCAGATTGAGTTACCCGCGAGGAGCGACGTCCCGATGCCGGCGTCCTCCTACGCGCTCGCGCGGCAGCTGATCTGGCTGCAGTCCGGCGAGCTGGTATTTCAGGAGGGCGATACTCGCCACGAGATGAAGGCCGGAGACTGTCTGGAGCTGGGGCCGCCAAACGACTGCCGTTTTATCAACGAAACGAACGAAACCTGCATCTATCTTGTGGTCCGGCTTAACCAGTCTGCCTCGTAATGTTAAGGCGATAATGCCGATCGTGAGCCAGGCTGTAATGACATTTGTACCAGAAGGAGAATCCGATGAATCAATCTGTTTCGCAAAACCGCCGCTGGGTGCTGGCCTCTCGCCCACAGGGCGCGCCGGTGGCGGAGAATTTTCGTCTGGAAGAGCAGCCCGTTCCTGCACCTCAGGCGGGGCAACTGCTGCTTCGCACCGTATGGCTGTCGCTGGACCCTTACATGCGGGGCCGCATGAGCGATGCGCCATCCTATTCTCCGCCGGTTGAGATTGGTGCGGTGATGGTAGGGGGAACAGTTAGCCGCGTTGAGCAGTCAAACCACCCCGACTTTAAAGCGGGTGAATGGGTGCTGAGCTACAGCGGCTGGCAGGAGTACGCGCTTTCGGACGGCAGCGGCCTGGTCAAGCTGGGCGATAATCCCACCCATCCCTCCTGGGCGCTGGGCATTCTTGGGATGCCGGGCTTTACCGCCTATATGGGATTGCTGGATATCGGACAACCGCAAGCGGGTGAAACGCTGGTGGTCGCCGCCGCGACGGGCCCGGTTGGGGCGACCGTCGGGCAGATCGGTAAAATTAAAGGCTGCCGCGTGGTCGGGGTAGCCGGTGGGGCAGAAAAATGCCGCCACGCCCTTGAGGTTCTTGGATTTGACGTGTGTCTCGATCACCACGCGGCGGATTTCGCTGAGCAGCTGAAACGCGCCTGCCCGAATGGCATTGATGTCTACTATGAAAACGTCGGCGGGAAAGTGTTTGACGCCGTGCTGCCGCTGCTGAATACCTCCGCGCGCGTGCCGGTGTGTGGCCTGGTGAGCGGCTACAATGCAACGGGGCTGCCTGACGGGCCAGACCGTTTGCCGCTTCTGATGGGGACCATTCTGAAGAAACGCATCCGGATGCAGGGCTTTATCATTGCCCAGGACTACGGCCACCGCATTCATGAGTTTCAGGAAGAGATGGGGCGCTGGGTGCAGGAGGGCAAAATTCGCTATCGTGAACAGGTGACGGACGGGCTGGAAAACGCGCCTGAAGCGCTGATTGGCCTGCTGGAAGGAAAAAACTTCGGTAAAGTCGTGATTCGCGTCGCGGGTGACAATAAATAAAAGGCACTATGGCGGGGTTTCCCGCCATATTTATTTGTGAAGATACGATATATTGTCTTTAATTAACGGACATGGCTTTTCGCGCCATCATCCCGGATGAGCCCGAAACCGATAAAAAAAACACATTTTGCATTTTTTGCTGTTTTACGTACTTCCCACCACCAGGCATGACGATACAGGATATATCGGACCAGCGTCGTTTTATTAAAACTGGCGTTTAAAAATAGCATTAAGTTTTAGCTACAGGAATTGAACATGCTTGATTTGGATCACTTAGAAAAAGCCCAAAGGATCAGTCTTACCATGCAAGTTGAACTCAGTTTGAAAGGAGCGTTAATTACAGGCTCCCTTAAACCGGGTGCACGACTGATTACGAAAGAGATCGCCGATAAATTAGGAACCAGCATTACCCCAGTGCGCGAGGCGCTGCTGCGTCTGGTGTCTGCAGGGGCATTACATGCCACGCCGGCACAGGCATTTCTGGTGCCGGAGGTGACGCTGGACCGTTATAACGAAATCAACGCTATTCGCAAGCAGCTTGAACCCATGGCGGTTGCCGCAGCCTGTCAGAATATGTCTGACCAAAAGATCGAGACGTTGCGCAAATTGTCGGAAGCGTTTCATGAGGCCATGCGCAACGGGAACGTTCAGCAGGCATTGCAGGCAAATCGCATCTTCCGCTTTACGCTTTATCAGTACGCGGAAATGCCCACGCTGAATGCATTAATTGAACAGCTATGGGTGCGCATCGGGCCTTGCATTAACTATCTGCACCAGGAGCTTAATGACATTAAGGAAGCGACGTATCACTATGACGAACTGCTTTCAGCCCTGGAACGCCGGGATGTCGACGCCAGCCAGAAGGCGATTGAAAAATCGATTGATGAAGCGAATACGCTTTTACAGCGACAATATTTTAACTGAGAGATAATTTAACAGAGCGACTATATACCGCGTCTATTTATTTATCTGGTGAATAACTCCTGATGGCATTTTGCCATCAGGATCGTTATTTTCGGTATAAAATAAACTTTACTTATTTGTTACTCGAATCGATAAGACACCGACAGACCCACACCGTAGTTACGGCCAGGCGCTGGCTCGTAATAACGCCCGTTGGATTCGTTGACAATAACCGAGCCAACGTACTCTTTGTCGAACAGGTTATCTACGCGGCCAAAGACGTCCATCCCCCAGTTGCCGTAGTTGAATTTATACCCGGTATTCAGCCCGACCACCGTGTACGATGGCGCTTTCGCCGTGTTCTCGTCGTCGGCCATGATATCGCTCATGTAGCGCACGTCCGAGCCCGCGTACCAGCCTTCTTCAGGCTGCCAGCCAAACGACGCATAGCCCATATTGCGGGCAATGCCCGGCATACGGTTACCGTTACAGTCCGCGTCGCCGCAGACGTTGGTCCGGTAGATGGCATCAAGGTAGGTCCACGCCATTTTCAGCTTCCAGTTCTCAGCAAACTGCTGATCGAGAGACACTTCGACTCCCTGACGGCGGGTCTTTCCGGCATTTTTATAGCTTGTGCGGCCACCAGAGCTGGCATCCACCACGATCTCGTCATCCGTATCGGTGCGGAACAGCGCTGCCGTCAGCAGGCCATTGCCAATGCGGGTTTTGCTGCCCACCTCATACGTGTTGTTCGTGGAAGGCTGCAGGCCGATATTCAGGCCGCCCTGGTTATCGGCGCGATACGAAAGCTCGTTGATGGTTGGCGTTTCGAACCCACGCCCTGCGGCAGCGTAGAGGTTCCACGCGTCCGTCACCGCATACTTCACGGAGCCCGCCGGGAGCCACTTGTGATAGCTCGCGTCACCGCTGTCGTCGCCGTTGCCCGGCGTAACGTAATGGTCGTTAGAATCAAACCAGACCGAGCTATAACGCACGCCCGCATCCACGGACAGTTTCTGCGTCAGCTGCCAGCTGGTCTGCAGGTAAGGGTCGACGTTCCACATCAGGTTACGTTCGTTCCGGCGTTTATCACCCTTCACGCCGTAATCCGGCACGCCGTTGTTCATCACGAAGTTCTCGTACCCGCGACGATCTTCACTCATATTTTCATAGTTCAGACCGGTGGTGAAGGTGACCGGCACCAGCAGCTCGCCGCGGTGTGTCCAGCGGGTATCAACCCCCTGATAATGACGCTGCATATCGATCACGCCGCCGGAGTGAGAAGGCCTCAGCTGCGGCTGGTAGGGAATCGACTGGTACTGGGTCATTTCACGCTCGCCGGCGTACATCATCACGCTGAGATCGTCCTGAGCGCTAAGCTGGCGGTCGTAGCGCAGCCCCGCCTGAGTCTGCTTGATGGTCTTGCGCGTGTTGTACTGATCGCCGCGCGGGGACTGACGCGGGTTATCCTGCCACTCCTGATAGCTCAGCCCGCCCGGATCGTTTGCTTTCATGTCCACGCTGTTAAAAATCAGCGTTAACTTGCTGGCATCGTCAATGCGTACGCCCAGTTTGGCATTAGCGAGATTCTTCCGCGCGCCGCTGTGGTCGCGGTAGCCTTTAGTGGTGAAGCGGGTGGTGGATACGGTGTAATCCACGTCCCCGGCATGGGTGCCATCGCCCATTGCGCCGGTGGCTTTCATGCCGTAGCGCCATGTCCCGTAACTGCCGTAATAGCTGCTTGCCTCGATGGTCGGCGGCTGCTGCCCGGTTTGCGTATTGATGTTAATCACGCCGCCAGAGGCGTTGCCATACAGGGCGGAGAAGGGACCGCGCAGCACCTCAACGCTGTCAATGCTGGAGAGATCGATGTTGGAGGTCTGGCCCTGTCCGTCCGGCATGGTGGCTGGAATACCGTCGACGTACATGCGAATGCCGCGCACGCCAAACGTTGAGCGGGCACCAAACCCGCGCATCGAAAGCTGGAGATCCTGAGCATAGTTCTGACGGTTCTGAATCTGTAGTCCCGGAACGCTGCCAAGCGATTCGGAGAGATTAATGCGCGGCGCGGCGTGGCGCATATCCTCGCCATTCACGACGCTGACCGCCGCCGGAGTATCAAGCTCTGATACGGTTTGCGGCGTGGCGCTGACGATCATGGTCTGTTCCTCTGCGCTCATCGCGCTTAGAGGCGCAAAAACAACGGGAACCAGCAGCAGCGGGAGAGATGCCTTACGGGCAGATATGATTTTCATGAGTAAAACCGGTTGTGATGTATAAACGAACCAAATGGAACATGTCCATACATGTTAAAGGTTTTGTAAATGTTTTGAAAACTATAACCGCACATTGCGTTAATGAAAGGCAATAGGGAAAAGAAAAACTCTACTTTTAACTTATTAATGATTACTATTCTCATTATCAAAACGGCAATGCCATGACGTTGCCAGCCGGAAGCGATGTCAGCAGTACCCCCAATTTTCAAAAAAGGAATTGTTATGTCTTTACGCCATCTGAGCTCGCCACGCCTGAGTACGTCTCTGCTGTCTGCCGCTTTACTGTTTGCCGGAACCTTCCAGGCGCATGCCGCCGAAGAGATGCTGCGTAAAGCGGTGGGTAAAGGTGCCTATGAAATGGCGGTCAGCCAGCAGGAGAACGCCCTGTGGGTTGCGACGTCGCAAAGCCGTAAACTCGACAAGGGTGGCGTTATCTATCGCCTCGATCCTGCTACGCTTGAGGTGACGCAGGCCATTCATAGCGATCTCAAACCGTTTGGCGCCACCCTCGACGGCGCGACGCAAACCCTGTGGCTGGGTAATACGATCAACGGCGCAGTGACGGCCATTGATGCGAAAACGGGCGACGTGAAAGGGCGACTGGTGCTTGATAGCCGCCAGCGCAGTGAAACCGTCAAGCCGCTGCAGCCGCGCCAGCTGGTGGCGGATGACGCGAGCAACACGATTTACATCACCGGAGTCGGCAAAGAGAGCGTGATTTGGGTCGTGGATGGCGCAAAGCTGAAGCTGAAAGAGACCATTGCCAACACCGGCACATACAGTACCGGTCTGGCGCTGGATGCAAAGGCGAAACGCCTGTACACCACCAATGCAGACGGTGAGCTGGTCACCATTGATACCGCCACCAACAAAATCCTGAGCCGCAAAAAAGTGCAGGACGACGGAAAAGAGCACTTCTATCTGAACCTGAGCCTGGACACCGCCGGTCAGCGCGCGTTCCTGACCGATTCAAAACAGCCGGAAGTGCTGGCGGTGAGCCTGAAAGACGGCAGCGTGATCGAGAAAATCGCCGCGCCTGAATCCCTGGCCGTTCTGTTTAATCCGGCTCGCAATGAAGCCTACGTGACGCACCGTGAGGCCGGCAAGGTGAGCGTGATTGACGCGAAGACCTACAAAGTGACGAAAACGTTCGATACGCCGGTCTACCCGAACAGCCTGGCGCTCTCTGCGGATGGCAAAACGCTTTACGTGACGGTGAAGCAGAAATCTACCCGCCAACAGGAAGCGACCCAGCCTGACGATGTGATTCGTATCGCGCTGTAATATAAAAAAAGGGAAGGCATATGCCTTCCCTTTTTAATACCTGTTTGATGCTTAACGCGAGGTCTCTTCCACCAGCGGCGCGTCGTGTTTTTCATCGTCAGGATGAACCGGCGCGGTGCTGTGAATTTCGTGAACGCGCTTACGCACGCCGAACCAGCCAGCGATCAGCAGCACGGCCAGCAGCGGGATGGTGGCGATGGTATAGGTGCCGTTCGGGTAGTCGAACGCCATCAGCACCAGCACGCTGAACAGGAAGAGCAGGGTGAGCCAGGAGGTCACCGGCGCGCCCGGCAGCTTAAAGCTGATATCTGCGGCTTTGCCTTCTTTAATGGCTTTACGCAGACGCATCTGGCAGACCACGATAAAGGCCCAGGAAGCGATAATGCCGAGTGCGGCCACGTTCAGAACGATCTCAAAGACCTGAGACGGCACCAGATAGTTCAGGAAAACGCCGAAGACATACACCACCAGCGTGGCAAGAATGCCTGCGTAAGGCACGTGCTGCTTGCTCATCTTCGACATGAACTTCGGCGCTGAACCGCCCATCGACATGGAGCGCAGGATACGCCCGGTAGAGTAAAGTCCGGAGTTCAGGCTGGAGAGCGCCGCCGTCAGCACCACGATGTTCATGATGCTGCCCACGTAAGGCACGCCGAGCTTCGAGAAGAAGGTGACGAACGGGCTCTGGCCGGCCTGATAGGCGTTCCACGGCAGCAGCAGAACCAGCAGCACCACGGAGCCGACGTAGAACAGACCGATACGCCAGATCACGCTGTTAATGGCTTTTGGCACCATCGTTTGTGGGTCTTTACATTCGCCCGCAGCGGTACCGACCAGCTCAATAGAGGCAAAGGCAAACACCACGCCCTGCACCAGAACCAGCGCAGGCAGCAGACCGTGCGGGAAGAAACCGCCGTTATCGGTTATCAGGTGGAAGCCGGTAGCATTGCCGTCCAGCGGCTTGCCGCTGCCGAGGAAGACGGTACCGACCACCAGGAAAATCACAATGGCGAGCACTTTGACCAGCGCAAACCAGAACTCCATCTCGGCGAACCACTTCACGCCGATCATGTTCATGGTGCCGACGATCGCCAGCGCGCCAAGGGCAAAGACCCACTGCGGCACATCACCGAACGCGCCCCAGTAGTGCATATACAGCGCAACGGCGGTGATATCGACGATACCGGTCATCGCCCAGTTGACGAAGTACATCCAGCCTGCCACGTAGGCGGCTTTTTCACCGAGGAATTCTCGGGCGTAAGAGACGAAGCTTCCGCTGGAAGGGCGATGCAGTACCAGTTCACCCAGCGCGCGAAGAATGAAGAAAGAGAAGATCCCGCACACCAGATAGACCAGGGCGAGAGCCGGGCCCGCCATCTGCAGACGCGCGCCAGCACCTAAAAACAGACCCGTTCCGATAGCGCCGCCGATGGCGATCATTTGAACCTGACGGTTGCCCATCGCTTTGTGGTAGCCCTCTTCGTGGGAGTTCAACCAGCGACGTTTCGCAGCGTGATGATCGGCTGCGCTTTTATTGCTTGTTTTCATTGAGTTACCTGTTTGCCTGTCTGAACCATTATCGTGATAGTCCTGCCTGGCAGAGCGCAATACAAACGATTGCTTCTGCGCAAACACATGCCGCCTTCCCAGTCATTCTGCGTATGGATAAGGCGAAACATGGCGAGGCATCCTACCTGCAATTGATAAGCGACGCAAAATATAACCGTGCCGAAAGTGATGCACGTCGAAGGAAATCGTGTGGTCAGAGCAGAGGGGGATCACAACACGCTGAATCGTGATGAGTTTTTAGTCAAAACAATCGCGACGTTGTTTATTTAATCATCAGATTCCCTTAATTATTACCAGATGGTATAAATTTTTACTGCCGCAGGGCATCGAGAAGCAACCTGAACGCGGTTGTGTGCTGTCGACGGCTTGGATAATAGAGGTGATATCCTTCAAACGTGGGGCACCAGGACTCAAGGACCCTGACGAGCCGTCCGTACTGAAGGGCGTCCAGGACCGAGGACTCGGGCACGTAGGCTAATCCGAGGCCACTCTCCGCCGCGTCGATGCGCTGCGACAGATTACTCAGTGTAAGCTGTCCTTCAACCCGCACCCGAAGCTCGCGCCCGTCGCGCTCAAACTCCCAGTCATACACTGCCCCTCGGGTGGGCAGGCGGAGATTGATACAGCGGTGTTCACCCAGCTGCTCCGGCACGAGCGGCACGCCAAAACGAGCCAGGTAATCCGGGGAGCCGACGACCGCCATGCGCATGTCCGGCGCTATCCGCACCGCAATCATATCTTTTGCCACCTGTTCACCCAGGCGTACCCCCGCGTCGAAGCGGCCATCGACGATATCTGTCAGGCCGTTGTCGACCGTCACTTCGACGTTGATTTCAGGATACTGCAGCATAAAAGCCTTCAGTGCCGGCCAGAGCACGGCGTTCATCGCGTGCTCGCCGGCGACGATGCGGATAGCGCCTGCGGGTTTGTCGCGGGTGCTGCAAAGCGCCGTGAGTTCCTGTTCGATCTCCTGCAGATGCGGGCTGAGGCGCGAAAAGAGCTGCTCACCCGCGGGTGTCGGAACCACGCTGCGGGTTGTGCGGGTTAACAGGCGAACGTCTAATCGCGCTTCAAGCTTGCGCATCGCATGACTCAGTGCCGATTGCGAGTCGCCCAGCTGCGCCGCTGCGCGCGTAAAGCTGCGCTCGCGGGCCACTACCATAAAGGAGAGCAGGTCGTTGAAATTATCTTTTAGCATTGCGGTTCTATTTATGAATTTGAGTCATGTGTTCTATCTCATTATGTACCCTAATGCTCCAGAATGCTTTGCGCTACTGTTAACGCAACAGTCAACAAGGAGCAAAAGATGAAAATTATCCGCAGCGGTTCATTACCTTCAGCAACAGGCCCGGAGGCCTGGTTTACCGGCGCTGTTCGCATTGACGCGCCCTTTCAGGCGAGCGAACCTGCCAGCGTCGGCGGGGCAACCGTGACCTTTGAGCCGGGGGCGCGCACGGCCTGGCATACGCATCCCCTGGGACAAACGCTGATTGTGACGCAGGGGCGCGGCTGGTTACAGGCGTGGGGCGAAGAGGCGGAAATCCTGAATCAGGGCGATATCGCCTGGATCCCACCCGGCGTGAAGCACTGGCACGGCGCAAGTGCGCAAACGGCGATGACGCATATCGCCATCGCCGAAGCGGTAAACGGCAGCCCGGTAACGTGGCTGGAAAAAGTGACCGACGAACAGTACCCGAACGGCTAACCGCCAAAAACGGCAATCGCCTGCTGCAGGCGCGGTTGATCAAACAGCAGCACCAGACTGGCCAGCTGCAGACGTTTCTCAGGGAATAAATAGACTGCCAGACAGGAGAGTAACACCGCCGCGGTAATACCAGGAAGCATTTCGTTAACAGAATGAAAACGTTATGATTCGGTCTCATTTTCGTAAATACAGGGAGGCTGAGGTGAAAATTAACGTCATCGGAACCAGCGGAAGTGGAAAAAGCACGCTGGCGAAGCAGATTGCGACCGAACTGGCTATTCCCTATATCGAGATGGACAGACTCTACTGGCGACCCGAATGGCAGGGAACGCCGGACGATGAGTTTCAGGAAAAGCTTGAGCAGGTGCTACAGGCGTCGCCAGACTGGGTACTCGACGGCAACTATAACCGCACGCGGCCCGTTAAATGGCGTAATGTAGACGTTGTCGTGTGGGTGGATTATGGGTTTGTCCGCACCCTCTGGCAGGCCGTCAACAGGGCAATCAAACGGGCCTGGCATAAACACGAGCTTTGGCCCGGAACCGGGAACAAAGAGAGTTTCCGGCGCGCGTTCTTCAGTAAAGAGTCGATTCTCATCTGGACGATGAAAACGTGGCGTAACAACCGCACGCGTTATGAAGCCGATCTGCAAAACCCGCAATATGGGCATATCCGCTTCGTCCGTATTACCCGCCGCGGGCAGGCGGAAACGCTGATTGCCGCCTTAAAATCTTATTCTTAGTAGGGTTTTATATATCTGATTTCCGGCAAACCAAATGTAAATTAATTGTTTCTCAGTGGTGAAATACGCCTTTAATAATGTCGACATGTTAAGTCAAACGAGAACGCAACATGTCATGGCGAATCAGCATTCTGGATAAAAGCCCCATCGCTGAAAATGAAACGGCTGCCGATGCGCTGGCGCGGACGTTAGCGCTGGCGCAACAGGCAGAAAATCTGGGCTATCACCGCTTCTGGATTGCCGAACACCACAACACTCCCCATCTTGCTAGCCCTTCGCCGGAGCTGCTGATTGCCTGGATCCTCGGGCAAACAAAGCGCATCCGCGTGGGCTCTGGCGGCGTCATGCTTCAACACTACAGCCCCTATAAAGTCGCTGAAAACTTTAACGTTCTGGCCGCGCTGGCGCCGGGTCGCGTGGATCTGGGCGTCGGGAAAGCCCCCGGTGGTTTGCCGCTCTCAACCCGCGCGCTTCAGCAGGGCCTGAATCAGCAGGAAAAGGGCAGCTTTGCCGAACAGCTGGACCAGCTCGATCGCTGGATCCGTCCTGAAAACCAGTCGGCGGAAGAGGCCGTTCGTGCCACGCCGTTGCCGCCGGTCCCTGCACAAGGTTTCCTGCTGGGGGCCAGCCCCGAAAGCGCGCTGCTCGCCGCATCGCTCGACTGGCACTTCGTCTTTGCCGCACACCTGAACGGCGATCCGGAGCTGCTGCGCGAGGTGGTATCGATCTGGCGGAAGAACAGCGCGCGGGAGGTGATTGTGGCGGTGCAGGCGGTTGTCGCGCCGACCCAGGCCGAAGCGGACGCGCTGGCGCAGAAGGTCGAAGTGTGGGGCGTTGAGCTGGCAAACGGCCAGCGCGTAACCGTCGCCAGTGAGGAGCAGGCCTACGCCTTTGCCCGTCAGGCGGGGAGCGAGCCGGTACGCATTGCCCGTCGGGCCCAGTCGCTGCTGGCGGGAACAGCTGAGTCGGTGCTGGAACAGCTTAACGCGCTGCACGAACAGTGGGGCATTGACGAATTTATCATCGACACGCCGGTCGCGGAGGGGGCAACGCGCGTCGCGTCTCTGCGTCTGCTGGCCGAGGCGCGTCTTAACAGGGAGGTCACCGTATGAGCTTCGGCGAACAACTGATTGCCTGGCGTCGTGAGCTGCACCGGAACCCGGAGCTGTCCGGCCAGGAAGTGGAGACCACCGCGCGCCTGCGCCAGTGGCTGACGAATGCCGGTATTCCCCCACAGCCTTACGATCTGCCGACCGGTCTGGTGGCGGAAATTGGAACCGGTAGCAAGCTGATTGCGCTGCGGGCAGACATTGATGCCCTGCCAATTGAAGAGCGCAGCGGCGTGCCGTTTAGCTCGCAGCATGCAGGCGTGATGCACGCCTGCGGACACGATATCCACACCAGCGTGATCCTCGGCGCCGCGTTAAAGCTCAAAGAGCGGGAAGCCTCACTTAACGGCAGGGTGCGTATCCTGTTTCAACCTGCCGAAGAGAACTTTGGCGGTGCGAAGAGCATGGTGCGTGCCGGTGCCCTGCGTGACGTCAGCGCCATTTTCGGTATGCACAACGAGCCGGGCCTGCCGGTCGGTGAGTTCGCCACCCGCGGCGGACCGTTTTATGCCAACGTCGATCGCTTCGTGATCCGCATCACCGGCAAGGGCGCACATGCGGCCCGCCCGCACGAAGGCAACGACGCCATTGTGCTGGCGAGCCAACTGGTGACGGCGCTGCAAAGCGTCGCCAGCCGCAACGTCAACACGCTGGATTCGGTGGTGCTGAGCGTGACGCGCATCGCAGGGGGTAACACCTGGAACGTGCTGCCCGAAAGCGTCGAGCTGGAGGGCACGCTTCGCACCCACCGCACGGAGGTGCAGCAGAACGTGAAGGCCCGCGTGGGCGAAATTGCCGCCGGGTTTGCCAGCGCCTTCAGCGCGCAGATCGACATCACCTGGTATGCCGGGCCCACCGCGCTGGTGAACGACGAGCGCTGGGCCGACTTCGCCACCTCGGTCGCGCGTGAGGCCGGTTATGAAACCCGGCACGCGGAACTGCATATGGGCGGGGAAGATTTTGCGGTCTACCTGCAGTCTGTTCCCGGCGCGTTTGTCAGCATCGGCAGCAACAGCCCGTATGGTTTACACCACCCGGCGTTTAATCCTGACGAAGCCCTGATTGAGCCCGCAGCCCGCTATTTTGCACAGCTGGCGGAAAAAGCCCTGCAACACGTTTAATTCTGGAGAGGTAAATATGTCTGCACATCGTCAACTGCGGCTTGGGACCATTTTGCATGGTGCATCGGGCAATATGTCCGCCTGGCGTCATCCGGCGGCGGTCGCGGATGCAAGCATTAATTTTGAATTTGTAAAAGAGACGGCGTTAAAAGCGGAGGAGGGCAAACTCGATTTTTTATTCGTTGCCGACGGTCTTTATATAAATGAAAAATCCATTCCGCATTTTTTAAACCGCTTTGAGCCGTTAACGGTATTATCCGCGCTGGCAAGCATCACTACGCGGCTGGGGCTGGTGGGAACGTTATCCAGCTCCTACAGCGAACCCTTTACCACGGCGCGCCAGTTCGCCAGCCTCGATCATCTGAGCAACGGACGTGCGGGCTGGAACGTGGTGACTTCGCCGCTGGAAGGGTCGGCAAAGAACTTCTCGCGCGAAAAACACCCCGAGCATGCGCTGCGCTATCGCATTGCGGATGAGTATCTCGACGTGGTGAAAGGGCTGTGGGACTCCTGGGAAGGCGACGCGTTTATTCGCAACAAAGAGAGTGGTCAGTTTTTTGACCCGGCCAGGCTGCATACCCTCGATCACCACGGTGACTTCTTCCAGGTCGCCGGTCCGCTGAATATTGGTCGCACCCCGCAAGGGCGTCCGATTGTTTTTCAGGCGGGCGCGTCGGACGACGGGAAAAAGCTGGCGGCAAAACATGCCGACGCCATCTTCACGCATCACGAAACGCTCGACGAGGCAAAAGCGTTTTACCGCGACGTGAAGCAGCAGCTGGAAACAAACGGCCGCCGCGCGTCAGATTTACATATCTTCCAGGGCGTCAGCGTGATTGTGGGTAAAGACGCCGATGACGTGGAAAACCAGTATCAAACCACGGCGGCGCTGGTGTCGGTTACCGATGCCCTCAATTACCTCGGGCGTTATTTTGAACATCACGATTTCAGCCAGTATCCGCTCGACGAGCCGTTCCCGGATATCGGTGACTTAGGCAAAAACAGCTTCCGCAGCACCACCGATGAAATTAAGCGAAATGCCCGCGAGCGCAACTTAACCCTGCGCCAGGTGGCGCTTGAGGCCGCATCGCCGCGCCCGCGCTTTTCCGGCACGCCGGAGGAGGTCGCCGACGGTCTGCAGGCCTGGTTTGAAGGCTATGCCGCAGACGGCTTCATCATCCAGGGCGGTACGCCGGATACCTTTCCGCGCTTTATTGACCAGGTGGTGCCCGTTTTACAGGCCCGCGGCCTGTTCCGCACCGACTACCCGGGAACTACGCTGCGCGAAAGCCTTGGCTTAGACCAACCGAAAAACCAGTTCACACAACAATAAAAGAGAACTCCGCTATGCAGAAAACATCGCTTATTCTGGCGCTCGCGCTGGCCTTTACCCCTGCCGTCTGGGCAGAGAATGTGAACATTAACGGCACCGGCGTGAGCATCGAGGCCAATAAAACGCCGATCAATACCGCCAAAAACAGCGATGCAGTGGCGCAGCTGCCGAAAGATTATCGCTTCGCCGTGCCGGGGAAATTTACCGTGGCGGTGGCGGGCCTGAATCAACCGCCGCTGACGGTATTTTCCGACGACAACAAAACGCTGCTCGGGAGTGAAGTTGACGTCGCCCGTCTGGTGGCCGACAGCCTCGGGCTTGAATTGAACGTGGTGCCAACGTCGTGGGAAGACTGGCCGCTGGGCGTGGCGTCCGGGAAATATGATGCCGCCATCAGCAACATTACCGTTACCAAAGCGCGCAAAGAGAAGTTTGATTTCGCCACCTACCGTAAGGACTCCCTCGGTTTCTACGTGAAATCGACCAGCCCGATCGAATCGCTTCAGAAGGCTGAGGACATCGCCGGGCTGCGGATTATCGTTGGTTCCGGGACCAATCAGGAGGCCATCCTGCTGGCATGGAATGCTGAAAACCTGAAGAAGGGGCTGAAACCGTTTACCCCGATCTATACCAAAGACGATGCGGCGCAAACGCTGGCGCTCCAGTCCGGGCGCGCGGATGCCTACTTTGGCCCGAACGTAATTGGCGCATGGAAAGCGGCGCTGAACGGGAAAACTAAACTGGTCGGCAGCGTCGACGGCGGCTGGCCGAAGGCGGCGCACATTGCGGTGACGCTGAAGAAAGGCAGCGGGCTGGTTGAGCCGGTGCAGACCGCGCTGAACGGCGTCATCAAAAACGGCGATTACGACAAAGTGCTGAACCGCTGGGGGGAAGGCGTTGAGCGTATTCCGCAGTCAGAAGTGAATCCTGATGGCCTGGGTGATTAAGGAGGCGCTATGCGTGAACAATTTCGTGACGTTTCACCGGAAGATGCCGAACTTCAGCCCATTATCGAGGGGCTGTTCGGTGAATATGCCGCCCGCTACGGTGACTACTTCTCTAAAGACGCGGAAGTGGAACTCACCGAGTGGTATTTAGCGCCGCGGGGGCTGTTTATCGTTCTGGAGCGTGACGGAAAAATCATCGCCACCGGTGCGTACAAACCCTTCGACGAACGCACCGCGGAAATCAAGCGCATCTGGACGGACAAAACCCTGCGTCAGCAGGGGCTTGCCGGACGCGTAGTGCAGGAGCTGGAGCGCAGGGCGGTGCTGGCAGGTTACAGCCAGATCTACCTGACAACCGGTTTTCGCCAGCCGGAAGCGGTCAGGCTCTATCTCAGCCAGGGCTACCAGCCACAGTTTGATCTGAACCGGGATCCGGAAGAGTACAGCCAGCCGCCGTTTGACGGTCGGCTGCGCTTCACTAAAACGCTGGTACGCGAAGCGTTCAGTAAAACCGCATGAGGAACGACGATGAGCAACGTTGAAACCATTAAGGTGGTCCCGGCGCGTTATCCGCTGCGGACCGTCGGCGCCGCGGTGGCGCTGTTTGTGCTGGCGGTCGTGATCCAGTCCGTCGCTTTCAACCCGCGCTGGGAGTGGGCGGTGTTTGCCCGCTGGTTCTTTGACCCGGTTATTCTCGAAGGCGTAGGGCAGACTCTGCTGCTTACCCTGATCGGTACCGCGCTGAGCGTGGTATTGGGCGGCATGCTGGCGCTGGCGAGACTCTCCTCGTCATGGCTGCTGAGCAGCCTGGCGTGGGGCTATATCTGGCTGTTTCGCTCGCTGCCGCTGATCGTGGTGCTGATCATTCTCTACAACTTTTCCTATCTCTACGACACGCTCTCCCTCGGCGTGCCGTTCACCAGCATTAGCTGGGGCAGCTTTGAGACCATTAACGTGCTCGGGCAGTTCTCCACCGCCGTGGTGGGACTAACGCTGGTGCAGAGCGCCTATACCGCCGAGATCATTCGCGGTGGATTCCTCGGCGTCGATCATGGGCAGTATGAGGCCGCCGCCGCGCTCGGCCTGCCGGCCTGGCGACGTACGGTGCGGATAATCCTGCCTCAGGCGTTGCGCACCATTCTGCCGTCCGGGTTCAATGAAATTATCAGCCTCGCCAAGGGGACGGCGATGGTCTATGTCCTGGCAATGCCGGAGCTGTTCTATACCATCCAGATGATCTACAACCGCACGCAGGAGGTGATCCCGTTGCTGATGGTCGGTGCCGCGTGGTACCTGGTGATTACCACCGTCTTGTCCGCTATTCAGTACGGTGTTGAACGCGCACTCGCCCGCAGCGAACGCCGCTCTGCGGTTAATCAGAACCGCGCCGCCCGTCGCACCCGTTCCGTCACCACCACGCCAGCACAGGAGCCTATCCATGCAAGCCTCTCCTGAAGGACATATCTCGATTACCGGCGTCAGCAAGTATTTTGGTCGCCATAAGGCGCTCGACAACGTTTCGCTTGAGATCCCGCCCGGTTCCGTGACGGTCATTCTCGGGCCCTCAGGCTCGGGCAAATCGACGCTGCTGCGCACCATTAACCATCTGGAGCGCGTCGACGAAGGCTTTATTCAAATCGACGGGGACTACATTGGCTACCGTCGTCAGGGCGACAAGCTCTATGAGCTGAAGGAGAAAGAGATCCTCAGGCAGCGCGTCAACGTGGGCTATGTGTTTCAGAACTTCAATCTCTTTCCTCACCTCACGGTGCTGGAAAACCTGATTGAGGCGCCCATCGCGCATAAGAAGCTCAGCAAAAAAGAGGCGGTGGAAAGGGCATACAGCCTGCTGGATGTGGTCGGGCTGCGGGATAAGGCCGATGCCTGGTCTCGCCATCTCTCCGGCGGGCAGCAGCAGCGCATTGCGATTGCCCGCGCGCTGGCGCTACGCCCCCGCGTGATGCTATTTGATGAGCCGACTTCCGCGCTGGATCCGGAGCTGGTGGGAGAGGTGCTGGACGTGATCAAAAAACTGGCCCGGTCCGGCACTACGCTGGTGGTGGTCACCCACGAGATCGGTTTTGCCCGCGAGGTGGCGGATCAGGTGGTGTTTATGGTCGACGGGAAAATCGTGGAGCAGGGCAGCAGCGACGCGGTATTGAACCGTCCGTCGCACGCGCGAACGCGCCAGTTCCTGTCAAAAGTGCTGTAAGGAGCGCAGATGAAATACGGACTTCTGGCGGGGCTGGTCTTCACAACGGCAAGCCACGCCAGCATCGATCTGAAAGCCAACGAGCAGCCGCTGCCGGTGACGGTGGATCGGCAGGCCGTGGCGAAGATCCCCGCCGGTTATAAATTCGTTGAGCCGGGTACGCTGACGGTCGCCGTCTCGATGCTGAACTCCCCGCCGCTGGCGCTGCTGGCCAGCGATAACCGCACGCGGATTGGCAGCGACCCGGATATCGCCCGCCTGCTGGCGGGCAGCCTGGGGCTGAAGCTAAAGCTGGTGCCAACGGCGTGGGAAGACTGGCCGCTGGGCATCGCTTCCGGGCGCTACGACGTGGCGCTGGTGAACATTGCGGTGACCGAACAGCGTAAAGAGAAGTTTGATTTTGCGACCTACCGCGTCGATTCGCTGGCGTTTTCAGTTAAGTCCACCAGCGAGATTCAATCAATCAAAAGCGCGGAAGATCTGGCCGGGAAAAAGGTGATTGTCGGCTCGGGCACCAATCAGGAGCGCATCCTGCTGGGCTGGAACGAAGAGAATAAAAAGGCGGGGCGAGCGCCTGCGCTGCCGGTCTATCTCCACGACGATGCCTCGGGCAATCTCTATATCCAGTCCGGCAGGGCGGACGTGTTCTTTGGCCCTCAGTCGGTTTCAGCTTACAAAGCGGCGCTCACCGGCAAAACCCGCGTGGTCGGTTTAGGTCCGAAAAAAGCTTATGTCGCCACCACGACCAAAAAAGGCAATGGGCTGGTGTACGCGCTGCAGGCCGCGCTGAACGGGGCGATTGAGCGCGGTGATTACCAGAAGGTGCTGGCGCGCTGGGGGGAGCAGGGCGAAACGGTGGCGCAATCGGAGGTCAACCCGCCTGGGATAACCTACTAATGGTGCTCTACACTTAGGATTTTCACTCCTGAGGGGGCAACATGATGAAACTCTATGGCGTACCCGGCTGGGGCTCGGCAATCAGTGAAGTGATGCTGACCCTGGCTGATATCCCTTATCAATTTGTGAACGTTGACGGGTTTGACCAGCCCGGCCCGCAGCGTGAACTGCTGCAAAAACTCAACCCGCTGTGCCAGGTGCCCACGCTGGAGCTGGAAAATGGCGCCATCATGACCGAAACGGCGGCGATTGCCCTGATGGTGCTCGACCGCTGTCCCGATCTCGCCCCGCCCGTGGGGCAGGCCGAGCGTCAGCAGTTTCAGCGTCTGCTTATCTGGTTCGTGGCGAACGTCTATCCCACCTTTACCTATGCCGATTATCCCGAACGCTGGGTGCCCGATGCGCCGGAACAGCTGCAGAAAAACTGCATTGAGTACCGGAAATCCCTCTATCTGTGGTTTGAAAATCAGCTTAAGGCCGCGCCGTTTGCGCTGGGTGAACGGCTGACGCTGCTGGATGTGTATATTGCGGTGGCGCGCACCTGGGGGCCTCGCCATGAGTGGTTTGCGACAAATACGCCGAAGCTTACGGCGATTGCGGATACCGTGTGTCAGCTGCCGGAACTGCACAAGGTGTTAAAGGCAAACAACATTATCTGATAACGTGGATTGCTCACACATAACAGGAAGCCTGCATATGCCACACGTAGATATCAAATGTTTTCCCCGCGATCTTAACGACGAGCAAAAAAACGCGCTGGCGGCAGATATCGCCGAGGTGATAATTCGCCATTTCAACAGCAAAGACGGTTCAGTATCGGTGGCGTTGAACCAGGTAAACCCGGAAGACTGGAAGGCACAGGTCTGGGATACCGAAATCGGACCGAAGCTGGACGAGTTGATTAAAAAGCCCGGGTATTCAATGTAATCTTTCGCCGGGTGAGGTCATCGTCTTACCCGGTTTCTCCTGCCGCTTACGCCTTCTTTTCGCAAAAAACGATAAAAATAAGTTTTATCTGATCCGTTACACTTAATGTTCACGACCGACATTTAATCAATCCTTAGGAAAGATCGACAACAGAATCAATTAAGGACAGTCACATTAAAGGATAATTTTCTCATGACAAAATTACCCCGGTTTTCACCTGCTTTTTTCCACCCGCGATACTGGCTAAGCTGGACAGGCATCGCCGCCCTGTGGCTTATCATGCTGCTGCCTTACTCGCTGTTGTTCAGACTCGGCCACGTTCTGGGCCGGTTAGCCATGCGCCTCCTACCGCGCCGTGTCGAGATTGCCCGCCGCAACCTGGAGCTTTGCTTTCCGCAGATGGAAGCAGAAGCGCGTGAATCTTTGCTGCAGCGAAATTTTGAATCCGTGGGAATGGGGGTAATCGAAACCGGCATGGCGTGGTTCTGGCCTGAATGGCGGGTGCGTAAATGCTTTACCGTGCGCGGTTACGAACATATGGAGCAGGCCAGGGCGCAGGGAAAGGGCGTGGTGCTGGTTGGCATGCATTTTCTGACGCTTGAGCTGGGCGCGCGGATATTTGGCATGCTTAACCCCGGTATTGGGGTTTATCGTCCCAACAATAATGCGCTCCTGGACTGGCTACAAACGCGCGGTCGTCTGCGTTCGAATAAAACCATGCTGGATCGTCATGATTTAAAAGGCATGATCCGTGCCCTGAAGCAGAATGAAATTCTCTGGTACGCGCCGGATCATGACTATGGCAAAGCCAACAGCGTGTTTGCGCCATTCTTCGCCGTCCCGGATGCCGCCACGACGGCGGGCAGCTATATGCTGGTCAAAAGCGCTAAGCCTGCCGTTATTCCGTTTGTGCCGCGCCGCAGAGAGGACGGTACAGGGTACGAGCTGATTATTCTTGAAGATATCAGCGCGTCATTGCAGGGTGCGGATAAAGAGTCTGTCGCAACCCAGATGAACCGGGCGATCGAGCGCGTGGTGCTGATGGCGCCGGAGCAGTATATGTGGCTGCACCGTCGCTTCAAGACGCGTCCTGAGGGCGTGCCGGACAGATATGCCCGTAAAAAAATCTCCGCGCCCCCTCGGGCTGGCTTAACCGACGATGAATTCTCGCAGCAGTCGGGCATGCAGCACTAAAACGCCACGCAAAAGGCTGCTGGAGCTAGTTTCCGGCAGCGCTTTTGGCCTTTAGCAGTATTTCCATCAGCCCGGGAAAACGGGCATCCAGATCCTCCCGACGCAGTGAAATCATATTTTCTCGTCCCTGCGGACGCTGCCAGATGACCCCACTGTCGCGCAACACGCGCCAGTGGTGGGTCATCGTGGACTTCACCACGTCCTCCGGGCGCAGCGCGTTACAGCTGAGTTCGCTGCCGTCGGCGAGCCGGCGAATAATCGATAGCCGGAGCGGGTTGCCGAGAGCAAACAGCACATTTTCCAGCAGTATTTGTTCAGTTTCAGGGTGGTTAGGGATCATCGTTTTCCTGCGCGTGATGTCAGATTGAGCTATATCAACAATAGGTCAACCCTTAAAAAATAGTTCGATAATACTCGTACAATAGGACTATTATAGCAAACGAACCAATGCACGACCATCCCGGTCGTCACAAACACGTCATAGTGACTAAGGAAATATCATGCCCCGACCCATTCCTCTCGAACGTTATCGCAACATCGGTATCTCCGCGCATATCGATGCCGGTAAAACCACCACCACTGAGCGCATCCTGTTTTATACCGGGATGAGCCACAAGTTGGGTGAAGTACACGATGGCGCGGCAACCACCGACTGGATGGCGCAGGAGCAAGAGCGCGGGATCACCATTACGTCCGCGGCGGTCAGCTGCTTCTGGCCAGGCATGGACAGAGGCTTTGAGCCGCACCGGATCAACATCATCGACACCCCGGGGCACGTGGACTTCACCATCGAGGTGGAGCGTTCCATGCGCGTGCTCGACGGCGCGGTGATGGTGTATGACTCCGTGGGTGGCGTGCAGCCGCAGTCGGAAACCGTCTGGCGTCAGGCCAATAAATATCACGTACCGCGTCTGGCCTTCGTCAACAAAATGGACCGTCCGGGTGCCGATTTCTTCCGCGTCGTGCGGATGATGCAGGAGCGCCTGAAGGCCAATCCGGTGCCGATTGTCATCCCGGTGGGTGCCGAAGATCATTTCACCGGCGTGGTGGATCTCATCAAGATGCGCACCATTCTGTGGGACGATGCGACGCAGGGTATGGTGTTTACCTATGCCCCCGTGCCGGACGATTTAGTCAGTACCGCCCAGGAGTGGCGGGAAAAAATGGTCTCCGCGGCGGCGGAAGCCAGCGATGAACTGATGGACAAATACCTGGAAACGGGCGACCTGACGGAGGCGGAAATTATCCAGGGGCTGCGCATTCGCACCATCTCGGGCGAAATCCAGCCGATGCTGTGCGGCAGCGCCTTTAAAAACAAAGGTGTGCAGCGCATGCTGGATGCGGTGATTGAGCTGATGCCGTCCCCGCTGGACGTGCCGGCCATTGACGGCGTTGATGAAAAAGGGCAGCACGCGGAGCGTCATCCGAGTGATGATGAGCCGTTCTCGGCGCTGGCGTTCAAGCTGATGAGCGACCCGTACGTCGGGCAGCTGACCTTTATCCGGGTCTACTCTGGCGTGCTGCGCAAAGGCGATGCGGTCTATAACCCGGTGAAAGAGAAGAAAGAGCGCATCGGGCGCATCGTGCTGATGCATGCCAACGATCGCCATGAGGTGGATGAACTGCGCGCCGGGGATATCGCGGCCTGTGTCGGGTTAAAAGACGTGACCACCGGTGACACGCTCAGCGATCCGAACGCCGTCATTACGCTTGAGCGCATGGAGTTCCCGGACCCGGTGATCTCGCTGGCGATTGAGCCGAAAACCAAAGGCGATCAGGAGAAAATGGGCATTGCGCTGCAGCGTCTGGCGGCGGAAGACCCGTCTTTCCGCCTGCATACTGACGAGGAGTCCGGTCAGACGATTATCTCCGGGATGGGTGAGCTACACCTCGAGATTATCGTCGACCGCATGAAGCGTGAGTTTGGCGTCGAGGCGAACATTGGTCGTCCGCAGGTAACCTACCGGGAAACCCTGCGCAAGGCGGTGAAGGATATTGAAGGGAAATTTGTCCGACAGTCCGGCGGGAAAGGGCAGTACGGTCATGTGGTCCTGAGCCTGGAGCCGCTGGAGCCCGGAAGTGGTTTTGTATTTGAAGATGCCACCAAGGGCGGCGTGGTACCGCGCGAGTATATCCCGTCCGTGGAGAAAGGGCTGCGGGAAGCGATGAACAGCGGCGTGCTGGCGGGCTATCCGGTGGTGGATGTCAAAGCGACCCTGACCTTTGGTTCGTACCACGACGTCGACTCCTCGGAGATGGCGTTCCGCATGGCGGCGATCCTCGGCTTCAAGGAGGGCGCTCGCAGGGCGGATCCGGTGATCCTTGAGCCGATCATGCACGTGGAGGTGGAAACGCCGGAAGAGTACGCCGGGAACATCATGGGCGATCTCTCTTCCCGACGCGGCATGGTGCAGGGAATGGCGGAGCAGTACGGAAGCCAGATTATCCGCGCCGATGTGCCGCTGGCCGAGATGTTTGGCTACGCCACGACGCTGCGTTCGATGTCCCAGGGACGCGCGACGTACACGATGGAGTTCCACCATTTTGCAGAGGCACCGCGAAATGTGGCGGATGAGATTATTGCGAAGCGTGCGAAGTAGTTAATTAATTGCACATGGTAGTCGGTGGGCTACCATGTGCTTTTTAATACCTGGCGGAAGAAATAGGACGCTGTCATTGAGGCAGTGCCAATAGCTTATGCTACCACTCTATGGTTCCAGCTATCTTTGTAAACGATATTACCTTCACAGTGCTTCCAGGTAATACTTTCATATCGAAGAAGAACTGTTTCCAGGTGGGTGCCGGAGCCTACGCCAGGGTATAAATCAGGTGTTATTGACGTGATTTTAACATTCTCAAGTAGAATGTTAAAATACTCGATTTCTACTCCTGCTTCGTTAATCATGAACATTTTTATCATTGCTGATTTGAGCGTGACCCCGGTTGTTAAAGCTTTGTATAAAAGAGGCGTTACCCGATCGAACTCTTTCTGAAACATAATCGGTGCGTGAATTCGTGTACCCGTCAGGCGACCTGTATTACTATCGGCTGGAATATTGACATTATGAGTGAGTGATTTTAGCTCAATAGCCCCAATACGTCCGGAGACCAGCGATGATCCCGTCATGGGTGAACCATTTTCATCCGTTAACCACATATAAGCTGGATTAGACATAGTACATCCTTTTATTTCATTTTCGTTATGCGTGAAGTTAATCGAGGGAATAACCAAACCAGAATGAAGATTGTAAGCAATGTCAATAACAAGCAATGCTCCGGAAAAAGATGAAGCCATAGCAAGCCAAAACCAATGACAAGCGCAGGGAAGACTACGCTTTCTAATAACAGTCTGATTAGGTTCTTAAACATTTAAATCCCTTTCTATAAAATCGGCTAAATCATCCAGATTTGAAAAGGAATTCAATTTCATTTTTTCAAATAATTTTGAAAGAATGGGTTCGCAAAAATAATAGAGCATCTCCAGTTTCGCCTGGTACAGAATCCAGTAATAATCGGAGTTAATCGCTTTCAAATGGCGGGCAGCGAGTGCGCATTTTTGTTGAATGCCATAAAATTGAAGGACGAAGATCCCTTGTGGCAATTTCGCAGACAGGCGTTCAACAACAAGTTTGGACATAAGGCTGGAGTGAGAAAGCATGATCGAGGCGGCAGTAGCAAACGCATAGCGTGTAGCTCCCGCTACGTTTATGTGAGAGCTGAATTCTGCAATTCTTTTTGTGAGTTTACGGGCTGAACCTTCTGGGTTGCCATCCTTTACGTCATCACATACGGTTTTCAGGTACAGATAAAATACGTGAGCAATAACATCGGCGTGTTTGAATATCGACTCTATTGAGTAAAGCGTTCTGATTTCTTCAGCTTGTAACTCCTGACAGATATCATTGTACCTGGGAATAAAACATGAAGAATACCAACTGACTCGCTCAATACCGGAATATATGTCGGATGCAACTCCTTTTGCCGACTGCAAAATGCCGCCAATTGCGTTCTCCATAGTGAGGGCCAAATGGTGGTCACTCTGAAATTTTATCCTTAAATAATCAGATGCTGTCATGATGTAAGGCCCTTTGTAAGCTTTATATTTACGTCATTAGTTCTAAAACATAGCGAGTTTCCTCTTTTTTTCTGACAGCGGGTAAGCATTAAATGTTATATAAAATCATAATATTTCAATGATATATGATTGATCTTATCAATCCAGCGCCTTCACCATTTTCCCGCTCGCCACAAACGTCCCAGCCCCTAGATGATGCAGGGTATTCAACTTATCCCCGTCAAACTGCCAGCGCCCGGCGACAAACGCGCGCTCATCGGCTGCCGCTGAAACCACTTGTCCAAACAGCGTGTCGTATTTCTCTGCCGCAGAGGTGACGGGAAGTAATCGGCACTCCATCCACGCCAGACATTTTTCTTCAATCACCGGCAGCCCGAGCTCAGGGCCGTTCACGACCGGGATCCCGTAGCAGTTGAATTTGTCCTCGTCGCGCCCGCTGACGCTGCCGACAGCGTATGTCCAGTTAGCTGCCGCCACGCCGGGGATGACGATGCCAAACTTCCCGCTATGCTCAATCAGCTCACGTGACCAGGTACTTTTGTCCACCACAATCGCGATGCGCGGCGGTTCAAACTCAACGGGCATTGACCATGCGGCGGCCATAACGTTACGTCTGTCCAGGGTTTCATCACGACTGGTGATAAGCACGGTAGGGCCGTGGTTCAACAGGCGGCTGGCATGACGTAATTCAACAGGGCGAAAGTGGCTCATAGGATCTCCTCATCGGTAACGATGAGTATGACGAAAAAGCACGTAAATCAAAGTGAGTGCGTAAAATTAGTTTATAAACAGAACATCACAATCAAAGGAAAATGATGTATGTCCCCCTTTCTGACTGACTATTTTGCCCGCATTGGGTGGGCGCAACCGACACGGGTTGATATCGAAACCCTGCGCGCGCTGCATTTACACCACAACTGTGCGATCCCGTTCGAAAATATTGATGTCGTCCTGCCGCGCGAAATCCATCTTGACGATCAATGTCTGGTCGACAAGCTGGTGACGGCGCGACGCGGAGGATATTGCTTTGAGCAAAACGGCCTTTTCGAGCGCATGTTGCGTGAAGTCGGGTTTAACGTGCGCAGCGTGCTGGGACGCGTGGTATTAGCGAGCCCGCCGCAAATGCCGCCGCGCACGCACCGCCTGCTGCTGGTTGAACTGAACGGAGAACGCTGGATAGCGGACGTTGGGTTTGGCGGCCAGACGCTGACGGCGCCGATTCGCCTGCTTGCCAACGAGGAGCAGGGGACACCACACGGTATGTACCGGCTGCTGAGCGAAGGCAACGACTGGGTGCTGCAGTTCCGACACCACGAGCACTGGCAGTCGATGTACCACTTTGACCTGACGACGCAGTATTTCAGCGATTACGTGATGGGGAATTTCTGGTCGGCGCACTGGCCGCAGTCGCACTTCCGTCATCATCTGCTGATGTGCCGCCATCTGCCGGACGGCGGCAAGCTGACGCTGACTAACTTCAACTTTACCCACTGGCAGAACGGTCACGTGGAGGAACAGATCCATTTGCCGGATGCGGAGGCGCTGTATAAGCTGATGCAGGAGCGGTTTGGCCTGGGCGTTGATGACCCGAAACACGGCTTTACGCTGGCCGAGCTGACGGCAGTGATGGCGGGGTTTGATACGCATCCGCAGGCAGGGAAATAGCCCGGTGGCGGCTACGCCTTACCGGGCCTGCGGGAGTGTGAACGTAGGTCGGGTAAGGCGTAGCGGCACCCGACAAAATCAACGGCGCGATCTCACCACCTGATACCGACGGGTAAAATACTCAAACGGCGCGCTCCACACGTGCACCAGACGGGTGAACGGGAAGATGAGGAAGATCGTCATCCCCAGCACCAGATGCACGCGGAAGATCGGCGCGACGCCGCTCAACATCTCCGACGAGCCCCCCTTAAACGTTACGATCCCCTGCGCCCAGCCGACCAGTTTCATCATCTCGCTTCCGTCAGGATATTGCGCGGAGAAAGGAATGGTCGACAGCCCCAGGATGCACTGAAGCAGCAGGATACTCATGATGATAATATCCGGCGTGGTGGACGTGGCGCGTACCCGCTGGTTGAAGAGGCGGCGGATCAGCAACATTGACCCACCAATCAGCGTCAGTACGCCGCAAATGCCTCCCGCAATCATGGCCAGCTGCTGTTTAACCGCGACGGGTAAAAACCAGGCGTACATCCAGTGCGGGGTTAACATGCCGAACAGGTGCCCGAAGAAGATCCCCAGAATCCCGATATGAAACAGGTTAGAGGCCCAGTTCATCCCGCGCTTGCTGAGCATCTGGCTCGATGAGGCCCGCCAGGTGTATTGCCCGTAGTCGTAGCGCAACCAGCTGCCGAGGAAAAAGACGGTGGCGCAGATGTAGGGATAAATGTCATAGAAAAACACGTTCAGGTAGTGCGTCATTTTGGGCCTCCGGCGCTGACGTCCACGTACTGCGGCGCGACGTCCTGGCTAAAGCGTCGTTGATATTGCTGCATCGGCGAACTGTCGCACGATGTGGCGTTGTCTTCGATAAACTTCACCTGTTCCTCTTCCCACACGGCGTCCAGCGCCTGACGAGTATCGTCCCGTTTTTCACCGGACACCTGCTTCGCCACGCTGTCGCTGGAAAGCCGTGTACCGGCCATCGTCAGCAGGGCGTCAAACAGCTGGTAATGCGCCACGCCGCGCTGCTTGAGGCGACCACCAATCAGCGCCAGGATCGGCGCGACATTTTGCAATCCTTCACGCGCCTCGTCGTCGGTGACGAGGCTGAGGTATTCCAGGTAGAGCGGCAGATAGTCGGGCAGCTCGCGACAGTCCAGCTCCAGCCCGGCTTTCTCATACTGGCTCATTAGATCGACCATCGCCTGACCGCGATCGCGGGACTCTGCGTGAACGTGCTCGAACAGCAGCAGCGACGTCGCGCGACCGCGCTCAAACACCTCGCACCATTCGGCCTGCTTATCCAGCAGCGGGGCGCTCAGGTGCTGCTGCGCAAACGGCAGCAGCATGGGCGCGTCCTGCTCAACAAGGGAAAGCGCCTCATCGCGGTTTTCCCACAGCAGCTCATCGGGATACTCAATCAGCAGCGCGATGATTTTAAGGATCTGCATTATTCTCCCTCCCCGTGTTCGCGCACCTCGGTGATGTTAATCGCGTCGATGCGGCTACTGTTGAAGAGGTTGAATTTGGTGTCGGAGCCGTGGCAGCCGTCGCCAAAGGTGAAGCCGCAGCCGTTTTTCTCCGGGAAGGCGTCGCGCGCCATTTCGCGGTGGCTGGTCGGGATCACGAAGCGGTCTTCGTAGTTAGCGATGGCGAGATAGCGGTACATCTCCTCAACCTGCGCTTCGGTCAGGCCCACTTCCTCAATGGCGCGGGTATCGGTCACGCCTTCCACGGTCTGGGAGCGTTTATAGTGACGCATCGCCATCATGCGCTTCAGGGCACGCAGCACCGGGCCGGTATCGCCCGCGCTGAGCATGTTTGCCAGGTACTGCACCGGAATGCGCAGGCTTTCCACGGCAGGCAGGACGCCGTCACTCTGCGGCAGGCCGCCCGCATCCGCGTAGGACTGAATCGGCGACAGCGGCGGCACGTACCAGACCATCGGCAGGGTGCGGTATTCCGGATGCAGCGGCAGCGCCAGCTTCCAGTCCATCGCCATCTTGTAGACCGGCGAACGCTGGGCGGCGTCAATCACGTTCTGCGGAATGCCCTGTTTCAGCGCTTCCTCAATCACCGCCGGATCGTTCGGGTTGAGGAACACGTCGCACTGGCGCTCGTACAGATCGGTTTCATGCTCGGTGCTGGCGGCCTCTTCAATACGGTCCGCGTCGTACAGCAGCACGCCGAGATAACGGATGCGCCCGACGCAGGTTTCCGAGCAGACAGTCGGCTGGCCGGACTCAATGCGCGGGTAGCAGAAGATGCATTTTTCTGACTTGCCGCTTTTCCAGTTGAAGTAGATTTTCTTGTATGGACAGCCGCTGATGCACAGGCGCCAGCCGCGACATTTATCCTGGTCGATCAGCACAATGCCGTCCTCTTCGCGCTTGTAAATCGCGCCGCTCGGGCAGGTGGCCACGCAGCTCGGGTTCAGGCAGTGCTCGCACAGGCGCGGCAGATACATCATGAAGGTGTTTTCAAACTGGCCGTACATCTCCTTCTGGATCTTCTGGAAGTTGCGGTCGCGGGCGCGCTTTTCGAACTCGCCGCCCAGCAGTTCCTCCCAGTTTGGCCCCCAGACGATTTTGTCCATCCGCTTACCGTCGATCAGCGAGCGGGGGCGGGCGGTAGGGAGATGATCCCCCTCCGGCGCGCGGTGCAGATCCTGATAGTCAAAGGTGAAGGGTTCGTAATAATCGTCAATCTGCGGCAGGACGGGGTTGGCGAAAATCTTCGACAGCACACCCATTTTGCCGCCGAGGCGCGGCGTCAGCTTGCCGTGTATGCCGCGGATCCAGCCGCCTTGCCACTCTTCTTGATCTTCCCAGTTTTTCGGGTAGCCAATCCCCGGTTTGGTCTCCACGTTGTTAAACCACGCATACTCCATCCCTTCGCGCCCGGTCCAGACGTTCTTGCAGGTGACCGAGCAGGTGTGGCAGCCGATGCATTTATCGAGATTCAGAACCATGCCAACCTGTGAGCGTATTTTCATTTTTTCGCCTCCTGTACCTGATCCCGACCTTCGCCGTCCAGCCAGTTAATATTTTTCATTTTGCGGATCATGATGAACTCGTCGCGGTTCGAGCCGACGGTGCCGTAATAGTTAAAGCTGTATGCCAGCTGGGCATAGCCGCCGATCATGTGCGTCGGTTTTGGGCAGACGCGGGTGACCGAGTTGTGGATCCCGCCGCGCCGTCCGGTCACTTCTGACCCCGGAATGTTCAGGATGCGCTCCTGGGCGTGGTACATCATGGTCATGCCCGGCGGCACGCGCTGGCTGACCACCGCGCGGGCGGTTAGGGCGCCGTTGGCGTTGAAGGCTTCGATCCAGTCGTTGTCCTCTATGCCCAGCTCGCGGGCGTCGGTTTCGCTGATCCAGACGATGGGCCCCCCGCGCGACAGGGTCTGCATCAGCAGGTTTTCGCTGTAGGTGGAGTGGATGCCCCATTTCTGGTGCGGCGTCAGGAAGTTCAGCGCTTTTTCCGGGAAGCCGTTCGGCGGGATCTCGCGCATGTGGGTCACGCTGCGGGTATCAATCGGTGGGCGATAGGCCGCCAGGCTCTCCCCGAAGGCGCGCATCCACGGATGATCCTGATACAGCTGCTGGCGGCCCGAAAGGGTGCGCCACGGGATCAGCTCGTGGACGTTGGTATAGCCCGCGTTATAGGAGACGTGCTCGCTCTCAAGGCCGGACCACGTCGGGCTGGAGATGATTTTGCGCGGCTGCGCCTGAATGTCGCGGAAGCGGATTTTCTCATCTTCCTTGTTCAGCGCCAGATGGGTGTGGTCGCGCCCGGTCAGTTCCCCGAGCGCTTCCCAGGCCTTCACCGCCACCTGTCCGTTAGTTTCCGGGGCGAGGGCGAGGATCACCTCCGAGGCGTCAATGGCGGTTTCAATGCGCGGGCGGCCTTTCGCCGGGCCGTCGAGCTTGACGTAGTTCAGCTTGCCGAGGAAATCGACCTCGTTCTGCGTGTTCCACGAAATGCCTTTCCCGCCGTTGCCGAGCTTGTCCATCAGCGGGCCGAGGGCGGTGAAGCGTTCGTAAGTTTCCGGGTAGTTACGCTCGACCACGGCAATGTTCGGCGCCGTTTTGCCGGGGATCAGGTCACATTCCCCTTTGCGCCAGTCCTGAATATCAAACGGCTGCGACAGCTCCGCCGGGGAGTCATGCTGCAGCGGCTGGAGCACCACGTCGGTTTCTGTGCCCAGATGGCCAACGCACACCTCGGAGAAGACTTTGGCGATGCCTTTGTAGATCTCCCAGTCGCTGCGCGATTCCCACGCCGGGTCAACGGCGGCGGAAAGCGGATGAATAAACGGGTGCATGTCCGAGGTATTCATGTCGTCCTTTTCATACCAGGTGGCGGTCGGCAGGACGATATCGGAGAACAGGCAGGTGCTGGACATGCGGAAATCGAGCGTCACCAGCAGGTCGAGTTTGCCCTCGATGGCGGCGGTTTGCCACTCCACCTCTTCAGGCTTCACGTCGTCCGTTGAGCCTAAATCTTCCCCCTGAATGCCGCTCTCGGTGCCGAGCAGGTATTTCAGCATGTACTCGTGGCCTTTCCCGGACGAGCCGAGCAGGTTAGAGCGCCAGACGAACAGGTTGCGCGGGTGGTTCTTGCCGTTGTCCGGCTGTTCGCAGGCGAAGCGGATATCGCCCGATTTCAACGCCTGAACGGTGTACTCCTGCGGCGTCATGCCCGCCGCGTCCGCACGCGCCTTGACGTGCAGCGGGTTGAGGTTGAGCTGCGGGGCCGACGGCAGCCAGCCCATGCGCTCGGCGCGAACGTTAAAGTCGATCAGATGTCCGGTGAACTTCGACGCGTCCGCCAGCGGGGAGAGCAGCTCCTGCGCGGTGAGCTTCTCGTAGCGCCACTGGCTGGCGTGGTTGTAGAAGAACGAGGTGCTGTTCATCTGGCGCGGCGGGCGGTTCCAGTCCAGCGCGAAGGCCAGCGGCAGCCAGCCGGTTTGCGGGCGCAGCTTCTCCTGACCGACATAGTGGGACCAGCCGCCGCCGCTCTGCCCGACGCAGCCGCAGAAGACCAGCATATTGATCATCCCGCGGTAGTTCATGTCCATGTGGTACCAGTGGTTCACCCCGGCACCCAGAATGATCATCGAGCGACCGTGCGTTTTGTGCGCCGTGTCGGCGAACTCGCGGGCAATTTTTTCGATCAGGTACGCGGGCACGCCGGTGATCTGCTCGCCCCAGGCGGGCGTGTAGGCTTTGATCTGGTCATAGCTGTCTGCGGCGTTACTGTCTTCCAGGCCGCGATCGAGACCGTAGTTAGCCAGCACCAGATCGTAAACGCTGACCACTCGCTTCTCGCTGCCGTCGGCGAGCGTCAGGGTTTTGCTCGGCACGCGGCGCGTCAGCACCGGCTCTTGCTTCACGCTGCGAAAATGCGGGTTTTCGTTGCCGCCAAAGTAGGGGAACGCGACGTCCGCCACGCTGTCGTGGGTAATCAGCAGGGAGAGTGTGAGTTCTGTTTCATGGCCCGCAGCCTGAGGCTCCAGATTCCATTTGCCTTTTTCCCCCCAGCGGAAGCCGATCGAGCCGTTTGGCACCACCAGGTTACCGGCAATATCGAAGGCGACGGTCTTCCACTCCGGGTTATTGGCTTCCCCCAGCCCGTCGACAAGGTCCGAGGCGCGCAGCATACGCCCAGGCACCACGCGACCGTCAACCTGCTCGTCCAGCAGCACGAGCATCGGCATGTCGGTGTAGCGGCGGCAGTAGTTAAGGAAGTAATCGCTCGGGTTATCGAGGTGGAACTCTTTGAGGATGACGTGGCCCATCGCCATGGCGAGGGCGCTGTCGGTGCCCTGTTTGGGGGCCAGCCACTGGTCGCTGAGCTTGGCGACCTCCGAGAAGTCCGGCGTAATCGCAACGGTCTTAGTGCCTTTGTAGCGCACCTCGGTAAAGAAGTGGGCGTCCGGAGTACGTGTCTGCGGCACGTTCGAGCCCCAGGCAATGATATAGCTGGAGTTGTACCAGTCGGCGGACTCCGGCACGTCGGTCTGCTCGCCCCAGGTCATCGGCGACGCCGGCGGCAGGTCGCAGTACCAGTCGTAGAAGCTCAGGCAGGTGCCGCCCAGCAGGGAGAGATAGCGCGTTCCGGCAGCGTAGGAGACCATCGACATCGCCGGAATAGGCGAAAAACCGGCCACGCGGTCCGGGCCGTAGTTTTTGATGGTCCAGACGTTAGCGGCGGCGATCAGCTGGTTCAGCTCTTTCCAGTTTGAGCGGATAAACCCGCCTTTACCCCGCGCCTTCCTGTAGCTTTGCGCCTTTTGCGGATCGTTCTGGATGGCATCCCAGGCCAGAACCGGATCGGTATGCTGCGCCAGCGCCTCGCGCCAGAGTTCAATCAGCCTGCGGCGCACCAGCGGGTACTTAAGGCGGTTGGCGCTGTAGAGGTACCAGGAGTAGCTTGCGCCTCGCGGGCAGCCGCGCGGCTCGTGATTGGGCAAGTCAGGGCGGGTGCGGGGGTAGTCGGTCTGCTGGGTTTCCCAGGTCACCAGGCCGTTTTTGACATAAATCTTCCAGCTACAGGAGCCGGTACAGTTTACCCCGTGGGTGGATCGCACAATCTTGTCGAACTGCCAGCGCTGGCGGTAGCTGTCCTCCCAGTCGCGGTTGGTGTGATACACCTGCCCGTGCCCATCGGCGAAACTGTCGCCTTTTGTTTTGAAGTAACGGAAGCGGTCCAGCAGTTTGCTCATGACATTTCTCCTGCTTCGATAGCATGGCCGGAGTGCGATGCATCACGCTCCGGCGAAGATGTAGTTTTTATTTTTTTGAGGATTTACGGCCATACACCAGCCAGGTGACGAACACGCAGACGATGTAAAACACGAGGAAGACCTTCATGGCCCCAACCGGCGAACCGGTCATTGCCAGCGATGTGCCGAACGCCTTAGGGATAAAGAACCCGCCAACGGCACCGATGGCGGAGATAAAGCCCAGCGCGGCGGCGGTCTCCGTCACCGCTTCATGCTGCGCCTGTTCGTCCGTGCCGCCCTGCTTTTTGACGCGGTCGAGGGTGATTTGGCGAAAGATAATCGCGATCATCTGGAAGGTCGAACCGCTGCCCAGCCCGGCGGTGAGGAACAGGCCCATAAAGACCAGGTAGAAGGCGATAAAGCTGCCGGAGCCAGAGCCGGGGAGCGTCAGGAAGATCAGGGCGCTGAAGATAGCCATAAAAACGAAGTTAATCAGCGTGACGCGCACGCCGCCCAGCCTGTCAGAGATCATTCCGCCCGCCGAACGCGCCAGCGCGCCGATCAGGGGGCCAAAGAAAGCGAGGTGCAGGATGTTCACGTCCGGGAACTGGGTTTTCGACAGCATGGCAAAGCCCGCCGAGAAGCCGATAAACGAGCCGAAGGTAGCAAGATAAAGCAGGCTCAGCAGCCAGAGGTGAAAGCGCTTCAGTACCGGCAGCTGGCTGGCGATAGAGGCTTTAGAGCTGGCGATATCATTCATGCCAAAAAACGCCGCAAGGGTTGCCAGCAGCAGCAGCGGCGCCCAGACCCAGGCCGCATTGGCCAGCCACATCGTTGAGCCGTCCTCCTGCGGTACGCCGTGCACGCCGAGGAAGGTAAACACTGGCAGGAAAATCACCAGCGGAGCAAACAGCTGCATCACGCTGACGCCCAGATTTCCCAGCCCGCCGTTGATGCCCAGCGCGCTGCCCTGTCTGGCCTTCGGGAAGAAGAAGCTGATGTTACCCATGCTGGAGGCAAAGTTGGCCCCGGCAAAACCGCAGAGCAGGGCAATCACGATAAAGACCCAGTAAGGTGTCGCGGTGTCCTGAATGGCTATCCCCAGCCAGACGCAGGGGATAATCAGGATAACGGTGCTCAATACCGTCCAGTAGCGTCCGCCAAATATTGGCACCATAAACGAGTAGGGGACGCGCAATATCGCGCCAGAGAGTGAAGGTAATGCCGTTAGCATAAAAAGCTGATCGGTGGTGAAATTAAATCCGACTTTATTCAGATTGACCGCAACGGCGCTAAATAACATCCACACGCAAAACGCTAATAGCAGGCAAGCTACAGAAATCCATAGGTTTCTTCGTGCGATATGTTTTCCTTTATTCTCCCAAAATTGCGCGTTTTCAGGTTTCCAGTTACTCAACAGATGGGGATTACTTTTATCACTTTGTTGCGACATATCGCCCTCTTGCTTACCATGTTTGAGAGAAAAATGAAGTAAAAACAAAAAGATGATTAAAGAAGTGTTATTGGTTTTTTGGGATGCTTTGGGATACATCTGAAAGGATAGATAAAAAAGCGAACCCCCGAGATTAGAATGAAAATAAGGGCTCGCTTAATGTGTTACTAATTGTAACATTTTGCGTAATTTATACTCCGGAAGGAGTATTAAAACAATTCCAGCGTGATAAGTTTGTCGAGATGTTTATTAAATGCCGCATCGTCCATTTCAGGCATATTTAATACGGTGATCCCATCCAGGCCACAAACCAGCCCTATTAAACGCCAGGCGATATTTTCCGCCCGATCGGTAAGCTTGAACGCGCTGGCATCAGCCCCGGCGCGGATAATCGCCACGGTTTCCTGATGCCACATCTCCATGGTCAGGACATAAGCCGCTTTGATCTCGGGATCACGGCTGGCAAGAATTTGGGCTTCCCGCCAAAGGCGAATGTAAGGTTCAAGCCCACCGTCGTCACTGCCGAGCATGCTGTGCAACCGTTCCCGCCAGCCGGCGTTTTCACCTACCACGTCGGCATCCAGCAGCTCGCGGATCACGCGCACAAACGCCAGCGATTTTAACTCGCCGCCGGAGGCAAAGTGGTGGTGGACCTGCCCGGTCGCGACGCCCGCTTCTGCGGCAATGCGCCGTACCGTCATGGCTGCCAGCCCCTCGGCCAGCGCCACGCGCATCGCGGCCTGTAAGATCGCTTCCCGCCGCTCTTCCTTGCTCAAATAGCGCATTTTTTCTCTACTCTCAATAAGACCGAAACGAGTGTAACAAAAAGCTGGACAGTCGTTCAACTTTACGTAGGATCGCATTCTGGACATGTGTCCATGTTTAAAATGAAAAGGAAATTTATGTTTCGTCAGTGGTTAGCGTTAGTGATTATCGTGCTGGTATACATCCCGGTGGCGATTGACGCGACGGTGCTGCACGTGGCGGCGCCGACATTGAGCATGACGCTGGGTGCCAGCGGTAACGAATTGTTGTGGATCATTGATATTTACTCGCTGGTGATGGCGGGGATGGTGCTGCCGATGGGTGCCCTGGGTGACCGCATTGGCTTTAAACGCTTGCTGATGATCGGCAGCACGCTGTTTGGCCTGTCGTCCCTGGCGGCCGCGTTTGCACCGTCGGCAGGGTGGCTGATAGCGGCGCGCGCCTCGCTGGCGATCGGTGCGGCAATGATCATTCCGGCTACGCTTGCGGGGATCCGCACGCTGTTTACCGACGCGAAAGATCGCAACATCGCGCTCGGCGTCTGGGCGGCAGTGGGTTCCGGCGGGGCGGCGTTTGGTCCGCTGATTGGCGGTATGCTGCTTGAGCATTTTTACTGGGGATCGGTGTTTTTAATCAACGTGCCGATTGTGCTGGTAGTGGTGTCGCTGGCCGCACGTTTTGTGCCCCGTCAGCAGGGCCGACCGGAGCAGCCGCTGAATATCAGTCATGCCATCATGCTGATTGTGGCGATTTTGCTGCTGGTCTACAGTGCCAAAACCGCGCTCAAAGGCGTCCTGTCTCCGTGGCTGGTTGCCTCCGCGCTGGTGACCGGCTCGGTGCTGCTGTTTATCTTCGTGCGTATTCAGCTTCGCGCCCGCATTCCGATGATCGATATGCGCCTGTTCTGCCATCGCATCATTCTGAGCGGCGTGGTAATGGCGATGACCGCCATGATTGCCCTGGTCGGGTTTGAGCTGCTGATGGCGCAGGAGCTACAGTTTGTCCACGGCTTTACGCCGTTTGAAGCGGGTATGTTTATGCTCCCGGTGATGGTGGCAAGCGGATTCAGCGGGCCGATTGCCGGTGTGCTGGTGGGCCGCCTGGGGCTGCGCATTGTCGCTGCCGGGGGGATGGGGCTCAGCGCGGTCAGCTTTATTGGCCTATCGATGCTCGACTTCAGCACGCAGCAGTGGCAGGCGTGGGGGCTGATGGTGCTGCTCGGCTTCAGTGCCGCAAGCGCGCTGCTGGCCTCGACCTCCGCCATTATGGCTGCCGCGCCGAAGGAGAAAGCCGCTGCCGCAGGGGCGATTGAAACCATGTCCTATGAACTGGGCGCCGGGCTGGGGATCGCTATTTTTGGTCTGCTGTTGACCCGCAGCTTCTCGGCGTCCATTGACCTGCCGCAGGGGCTGAATGCCTCGCTCGTCGATAAAGCCTCGTCATCCATTGGTGAAGCGATGAAGGTGGCGCAGGAGCTGACGCCGTCCCTCGCGGAGCCGGTGATTGAGGCGGCGAAAAGTGCGTTTATTACCTCCCACAGCGTGGCGCTGGGGAGTGCGGGCGGAATGCTGCTGTTGCTGGCAGTGGGGATCTGGTTTAGCCTGGCGAAGGTGCCGAAGCCGTAAAACACGCCCGGTGGCGCTGCGCTTACCGGGCCTACGGGCGCGGTTGTCCGAGCCGCGCCACCCGGTTTATTTTTCCTGGGCCGCGGACAGGACGCTGTGCAACAGCACGTTTGCCCCTTTCTCCGACCACTCTGGCAGGATCCTTTCCGCTTCGTTATGGCTGATGCCCTTCACGCAGGGGATAAAAATCATGCTGGCAGGGGCAATTTTGCTGACATAGCAGGCGTCATGTCCCGCGCCGGAGACCATCGGTTTCGCCGAGTAGCCCAGTTCCGCCACGGCCTTCTCCGTGCGGGCCAGACATTCGGCATCAAACGCGATGGGGGCGTAGTCAAAAATGCGCTCAACGACAGCCGCCACCCCGCGCAGGCTCAGGCTTTCAGCCACCTTATGCAGCGCCGCCTCCATGGCTTCCAGTGCCGTCAGCGCCGGATGGCGAAACTCCACGCTGCAGACCACCCGAGACGGCACGACGTTGCGCGAGTTTGGCGTAACCTGCGCCATACCGATCGTCGCACGTCCGTCCGGCGCGTGCCGATAGCCAATCTCCTCCACCTTCAGCGCCAGCTCCGAGAACGCGGTCAGCGCGTCGCGTCGGCTGTGCATCGGCGTGGTGCCCGCGTGGGCGGCAAACCCGTCCAGCGTCAGGGTAAACCAGCGCTGGCCCATTGCCGCGCGGACTAACCCGATATCCAGGGCTTCGTCTTCCAGAATCGGGCCCTGTTCGATGTGCAGCTCGTAGCAGGCGTGAACCGGAAACGCGCGGGCAGGGGCTTCACCCCGGTAGCCGATGCTTTCCAGCGCTTCACCCACGCTGATACCGTCGCTATCCGCGCGGGCGTGGGCGTATGCTTCGCTAAATTGCCCCGTCCAGACCCCTGAAGCGAGCATGGCTGGCGCAAAGCGCGCGCCTTCTTCGTTGGTCCAGTTGACCAGCACGATGTCACGCTCCGTCTCAAGCTGATGGTCATTGAGGGTGCGCAGCAGCTCCAGCCCGGCCAGCACGCCGTAAACCCCATCGTAGTTCCCTCCCAGCGGCTGGGTATCCACGTGCGAACCGGTCATGACCGGCGCAAGATGCGGGTTTTTCCCGGCGCGGCGGATAAACATATTGCCCATGCTGTCGACGTCACAGGTAAAACCTGCGTCCAGCGCCCAGTCGCGCAGCAGGTTACGCGCAATACGATCCTCCTCGCTCAGTGCCAGACGGGTCACGCCACCGGCGGGCGTGCCGCCGATCTGCGCCATCATCTCAAGCGTTGACCACAGCCGTTCGGCGTTGACGCGGATCATGGCTTGTCCTTACCGCTGCGGTAGCGGAAATCACAGCACGCACCGCCCTGCATAATGGTCGTGGTGCGGGTTAGCTCTACGTCCGGCGCATAGCCAACGATGAATTTTTCATCGCGCGCGCAGGAGAGCAGGTGACCAATCTCGCCCAGCCCCATCTCGTGGTACATCTCCGCGTAGCGACAGCGGGTCACGTTGTAGTTGTACTGCTGGTCGTCAGCGTCGATCACCTTCACGTCCAGGGCGTTATCTTTCTCCCACAGATACTGCAGGGCGATAAAGCTCTTGATGTTCGCGCCGTTGGGTTCTTTGCTGGCAAACCCTTTACCAGCGTCAATCGCGGCCTGCTCAATGGCCTCGCCAATCACCGCCTGGGCGCGGGCTTTCCCTATCTCGCGCACCAGGATTTCATAAATTGGCTTAATAATTTCAGCTTCAATTTTGCGGCGGGCGAGAATGCCCAGCTCATTATTATCACTCATCACATTGCCTCGCTGCGTTACTTCGCTTTTGCGCCGCCCAGCACGGTCTGCGGCTGCCATTTGCCGTCGACAACCTTATAGACCGTGAACGACGGCGATTTCAGGTTGCCCTCTTTATCAAACGCGATCTGTCCGGTAACGCCGGAATAGCTGATGGCGCGCAGGGCGGGTAGATAGTCTGATGGCTCAACGGAGTCTGCTTTTTCCATCGCCGCAACCAGCACGCGGGTGGCGTCATAGGCGAACGGGGCGTGCAGTTCGATATGGGTGTGGTAGCGGGCCTGGTAGGCCTGTTCGAATGCCTTTCCACCCGGCATCTGGTCAACGGGCAGGCCCGGCTCCAGCGCCACAACGCCTTCGCCTTCTTTCTGCGCCAGCTTCAGGAACGTCTGGCTGACGAATCCGCCTGCGCCCATCAGCGTGGCATTCATGCCCAGCTGTTTAATGCGGCGAGCCAGCGGTGCGGCCTGGCTGTCGACGCCGCCGAAGAAGATCAGATCGGCGTTTTTACTGCGGATGGCGGTCAGCACGGCGCTGAAATCGACCGTTTTGTCATCCACATACTGACGGTCGACAATTTTCACGCCCTGGGCTTCCAGCGATTTAATAAACTGGTCTGCAAGCCCCTGACCGAAGGCGGTACGGTCGTCGATTACCGCAATGCGTTTGGCTTTCAGGGTGTTAACCGCGTACTGACCGGCGAGCTGGCCGCCGTCATCGTCGTGTCCCATCACGCGGAAGCTGGTATCAAAACCTTGTTGCGTATAGGCGTGACCGGTCGCGACCGGTGCCACCTGGGCGATGCCCGCATCGTGATAAACGCGGGCCGCTGGAATGCTGGTGCCGGTGTTCCAGTGGCCGACCACGCCCGCCACATCGCTGTCCACCAGACGCTGCGCGACGGCTACGGCAGTGCGCGGGTCAGACTGATCGTCTTCGGACTGCAGTTTGAAGGTGACCGCTTTGCCGCCGATGGTCGGATGCTGCTTGTTAATGTCGTCAATAGCCAGCTGCGCGCCGTTCTCCAGATCTTTCCCGATACGGGCGGACGGGCCGGTGAGCGGGCCTGCCAGACCGATCACCACGGTTTCGCCATCGGCGGCCCACGAGGACGTTGAGGCAAGACCGCCGAGCAGAATAGCGGCGCTGAGCGCACTGATTTTTACTGTTTTCATTGTATTTCCCTGATGTTGGCTGGTGTGGTTAAACGGGCATTTCGCCCAAATAAATGTGTGCAATCTGGTCGTCGTTAAGCAGCGCTGTCGATTCGCCATGATGAACAATGCTGCCGCTGTCCATCACCCATGCGCTGTCGGTCACTTCCAGCGCGAGCCGGGCGTTTTGTTCGATAAGCAGCAGGGCGACGCCGCGCTCGCGCAGCCCGGCGATAACGGCAAATATGTTCTCGACCATCTTCGGGGCAAGGCCCATCGACGGCTCGTCGAGGATCAGCAGGCGCGGGCGGCTGAGGAGGGCGCGGTTAAGGGCCAGCAGCTGTTGCTCGCCGCCGGACAGCAGCCCGGCAAGCTGGTGCTGGCGCTCGCCCAGACGCGGGAAGCGTTCGAAAATCTCGTTCATCTCGCGCTTAATGGTGACAGCGTCACGTCTTAGCCAGGCGCCCATCTGCAGGTTTTCCAGTACCGTCATGCGGGAGAAGATCCCGCGGCCCTCCGGGACCATGACCAGTCCGTCGCGAAGCAGGGTCTCCGGGCTCTGTTTGCGGACCGGCTTACCGTTGAATTCAATACTGCCGCTAAAGCTTTCCAGCCCGGTAATGGCGCGCACGGTGGAGCTTTTCCCCGCGCCGTTAGCGCCGATCAGCGTAGCCTGTTCGCCCTCGTGCAGGGTAAAGGAGACATCGCGTACGGCCTGAATGCCGCCGTAATGCACGTCCAGACGTTCTACCTTCAGTAATTCAGACATGGGCGTTACCTCCAAGCCAGGCGGCGATCACTGCCGGGTCGCGCCGCACGCTTTCCGGCGTACCGCTGGCGAGCGTTTTACCGTAATCAAGCACCGTCAGGCGATCGCAGATGCCCATCACCAGCTTGACGTCATGTTCAATCATCAGCAGGGTTTTGCCGTCATCGCGGATGCGGATGAGCAGCTCGCCGAGCGCCACTTTTTCCGCCGCGTTCATTCCGGCGGCGGGCTCGTCCAGCGCCAGCAGCAGCGGATCCGTCGCCAGCGCGCGGGCGATTTCGAGGCGACGCTGATGACCATAGGCCAAATCGCAGGCGCGATAGTGGGCGAACTGTGCAATGCCGGTATAGTCCAGCCAGTGCCAGGCCAGCTCGCGGGTCTGCTTCTCTTCCTCACGGGCGCGTTTATGGCGGCTCAGCGCGGCCCATAGGCCGTTACGGGTGCGCACGTGGCGGCCCACCATCACGTTTTCCAGCACCGACATCTCGTTGAAGAGGCGCACGTTCTGGAATGTGCGGGCAATCCCGGCGGCGGTGACTTTCTCTATGTGCTTTGGGAAGTAGGGCTTATCGGCAATCGAAAACTCGCCGCTGTCCGCCGGATAAAGCCCGGTGATCAGGTTAAAGCAGGTGGTTTTTCCCGCGCCGTTGGGGCCAATCAGCCCGTAGATTTCCCCTCTGTTCACGGTAATCGAAACGTCATCTACGGCAGTCAGCCCGCCGAAGCGTTTTGACATGTTGCGTACGGTTAACAGGTTCATGCCTTCACCTCCTTGTGGCGTACCGGCCAGAGGCCTGACGGGCGCACCAGCATGACCAGCACCAGTGCCAGACCGTAAAACAGCTGGCGCAGCACTTCCGGGTCAATCAATACCGTACCGAACAGCGCCTGCTGAACCGGCGCTGCCTGGCTGCGCAGCAGTTCCGGCAGGGCGGTAAGCAGTACCGCGCCCAGGATCACGCCCGGTATGTGCCCCATACCGCCCAGCACCACCATCGCCAGTACGGCAATCGATTCCTGTAAGGTGAAGGATTCCGGGGAGACAAAGCCCTGAAACGCGCCGAACAGCGCACCTGCTATGCCGCCAAAGGAGGCGCCCATCGCAAAGGCGAGCAGCTTATAGTTACGCACGTTGATGCCCATCGCGCGGGCCACGTCTTCATCCTCGCGGATGGCGTGCCAGGCGCGGCCAATACGGGAATGCTGCAGGCGCAGGCAGACAAAAATAATCGCTACAATCACCAGCATCAGCAGGTAGTACCACAGCCACAGGGCGGGCACTTTGAAACCAAACCAGTGGTAGACGCCGCTAAACTTCAGGCCGAACAGGTTCAGCGTATCCACCCCGGTAATGCCCTTTGCCCCGTTGCTGATGTTTACCGGACGGTCGAGGTTGCGCATCAGGATGCGGATAATTTCGCCAAAGCCGAGGGTCACTATCGCCAGGTAGTCCCCGCGCAGCTTCAGCGTGGGCGCACCGAGTAAAATCCCGCAGACTGCCGCCACGAGGGCCGCCAGCGGAATAATGAGCAGATACGAGGTGTGCAGCCCATCCGGGAACCAGACGCCGAGGATCGGAAACACCTCTAGCAGGTGTGGAGAAGCCATCAGTGCCGCGAGGTAGGCGCCGACGGCGTAAAAGGCGATAAAGCCCATGTCCAGCAGGCCGGTATAGCCGACCACAATGTTAAGCCCGAGCGCCAGCATGATGTAGAGCAGGGCGAAGTCGATAACGCGCACCCAGTAGTTGCCGCCGAGCTGCGTGGCCACCACGGGCGCAATCAGCAGCGCGAGGCAGAACAGGCTCATGCCTGACCAGAATTTGCGCGTCGTCGTCGGGGCCTGAATTTGAAGTGTTGTCATGGTATTCCTTACGCCCTGTGCGCTACGCGCTCGCCCAGCAGGCCAGCCGGACGGAAGACCAGCACCAGGATCAGCACCATAAAGGCAAAGACATCCTGATAGTTGCTGCCAAATACACCGTGGGTCAGTTCACCCAGGTAGCCTGCGCCCAGCGCTTCGATAATGCCGAGCAGGATGCCGCCAATCATGGCACCCCGAATGTTACCAATGCCCCCCAGCACGGCGGCGGTAAAGGCCTTGATCCCGGGTAAAAAACCCATCGAGAAGCTGGCGTTACCGTAGTTGCTCGCCATCATTACGCCTGCCAGCGCGGCAAACGCCCCGCCAATGGCAAACGTCAGGGTGATAATGGCGTTTGGGTTAACCCCCATCAGCGTGGCCACGCGCGGATTTTCCGCCACGGCGCGCATGCCGCGCCCCAGGCGGGTGTATTCCACCAGCAGCCAGAGCCCGGTCATCACCGCCAGCGCCAGCGCCACGGTGACAATACCGGTAACGGTCACGATGGCGGGAGGGTGCATTTCACTTCCTGACGTCACGGTAATCGGATCCATGGGTAGGATCTGCGGAAACATCAGCGGGTTGCGCGTCCAGATAATCATCGCCACGGTTTGCAGCAGGACGGAGACGCCGATACCCGAGATCAGCGGCGCCAGGCGCGGTGCGTTGCGCAGTCGACGGTAGGCAAAGCGCTCCACGGCCATGGCCAGCAAGGCGCAAACGGCCATGGCAATCATCAGGGCAACGCCGAGCTGCAACAGCAGCGGCATATGCGGGAAGGTGCTATTCAGGGCGTTAATGGCGGAGAGCGTGGTGAGCGCGCCGACCATCAGAATATCGCCGTGGGCAAAGTTAATAATGCGCAAAATGCCATACACCATGGTATAGCCCAGCGCGATCAGCGCGTAGATGCTTCCCAGCATCACACCGTTGATCAGTTGTTGTATGAGTGTATCCAACGTCTGTACCCGCAAAGTGCTCGTTCTGCGGCTACCATCCAATAAATGAATTAAATTGTAAAATACGCATCTATTATTTCTTATGATAAATAAATATTGTTTTATGTTTATGATTTAAATGAAAATAGTTAATGCCTGCTTTTGGGTGAAAAGCCTAAAGAAATCAACATATGAATAAAACAGAACAATTGGCGAGCCTGACGGCGTTTGCAGAGAGCCGCCTGGCAAACGATCCACCGCTTCGGGCCGTACGTGCATTCGAGGCCATCGCCAGGCTGGGGAGCGTCACGCTGGCCGCGCAGGAGCTGGATATCTCTCCGTCGGCCGTCAGCCATCAGCTCAAGGTGCTCGAAGGATACCTGCAAATGCCGCTCACGGAACGTCAGGGACGCAGGCTGGTGCTGAGCCAGCACGGGCGGGAATATTACCGCTCGATCCGAGCGGCCTTTAACGTGTTGCGCCAGGCGACGGAGCACCTGGCGGAGCAGGCGCAAACGCGTCAGGTCACCATCAGCCTGATTCCGCTTTTTGGTATGGGGTGGTTTATCCCGCGCTTGCCTGCGTTCATGCGCGCCAATCCCCAAACCGAGATCAACGTGGTGTATGCCAATCACCGTAACTATCTGAGCGACGCGTCGGATATGTCGATTCGTTTTGGTAACGGGCAGTGGGCGGGGTATCAGAGTGAAAAGCTGATTTCCGGCCAGATGGTGCCGGTATGCAGCCGCGCGTTTTTGCGCGTTCATGGCCATATCGACACGCCTGAACAGCTGCTGCAAATGCCGCTGCTGCACGATGAAGATCGTACGAGCTGGACGCAGTGGTTTTTGTTGCAGGGGGTAAAACGACCACTCCGGCGCAGCGGCCCGCTGTTTGAAGACGGGCTGTTGACGCTGGCGGGCGTTCAGGCAGGGCTGGGATGTGCGCTCATGCGTGAGCCGCTGATTGCGCCATATCTTGAGAGCGGCGAGCTGGTCAAGATATTTGACTTACCGATTGATGACGGGCGCGATTATTACCTCTGCGTGCGCTCAGATTCAGAGATGACCGAAGACGGCAAGCTGCTGCAAACCTGGCTGCGTCGGGCGGCAGGCGGGGAGTTGTCTGTCGGGTAAAAGCGGAAGATAAAAAAAGCCAGCGTGCTACGCTGGCTTTTGTACTGACAAATCTTAGAACTGGTAGGTCAGACCCAGCGCAACGATGTTGTCGGTACCGATACCTGCCTGGCGAGTGAACTGGTTGTCGTCCAGCAGGTTGATTTTGTAATCCACGTAGGTGGACATGTTTTTGTTAAAATAGTAGGTGGTGCCGACATCAATGTATTTAACCAGATCCTGGTCGCCGAAGTTCTCGATGTCTTTACCTTTAGACTGCAGGTAGGCGATGGATGGACGCAGGCCAAAGTCGAACTGATACTGAGCCACAACTTCGAAGTTTTGCGCCTTGTTTGCAAAGCCGTAGATATCGCTGCGGTTACCGTTAGAGGTGCCGAAACGGGTTGCGTTATAGGTCTGAGAGTACTGCGCCGCGAGGTAAACGTTGTTCGCGTCGTACTTCACGCCGCCGCTGTACACTTCAGCGCGGTCGCCTTCACCGTATACGCCAGCCGCATTCTGGTCAGCGGTACGGCGAGAGGAAGACATTGCACCACCGACGCTGAAGCCTTCACCCAGATCGTAAGTCAGAGACGCGCCGTAGCCGTCGCCGTTCTGGTTCAGCAGGCTGCGGCCGTTGGTGTTTTCACCGCTTACGCTGCCGTTTTTACCCTGGTACTGCAGGGCAAAGTTCAGGCCGTCAACCAGACCGAAGAAGTCCTGGTTACGGTAAGTTGCCACGCCGTTTGCACGAGACTGCAGGAAGTTGTCGGCACCGTAGGTGTCACCGCCGAATTCTGGCAGAACGTCGGTCCAGGAGGTCACGTCGTAAATCACGCCGTAGTTACGGCCGTAATCGAATGAACCGGCTTCAGCGAACTTCAGACCTGCGAAGGCAACACGGGTCCAGGACTGGTTGTCGCCTTCGTCCTTGTTACCCTGAATCTGGTATTCCCACTGGCCGTAACCGGACAGCTGGTCGTTAACCTGGGTTTCACCCTTGAAGCCGATACGCATGTAGGTTTTATCACCGTCTGCGCCTGCGTCATCAGAGAAATAGTGCAGACCTGTCACTTTACCGTACAGATCCAGCTTGTTACCGTCTTTGTTATAAATCTCAGCTGCGTTTACAACGCCTGCTGCCAACATGGAAGTGACTGCCACTGCAACTAATTTAAGTTTCATCTTAAATATTCCTTATAATTTTTTTCAGTATTTCCTGAACCATCGCGAACGATTTCTAAACGAGGCTGTTCGTCAACGGCGTGCTATTTTTAAAAATCTTGTAGTTGTCTTTCAATAATAAGTTTCAAAATATGAGTAATAATTTCATTTAGTGTGATCGAGATCGGATTAACGACGGCTGAATAAAATTTTGTGGCGATTATTTAATCAGAATGAGTTTATTTTTTTGGCAACGATGATGGCGAATATTATTGCATTTCGTGTTATTAATAGCGGTAATATTCGCAGGGAAGTAGTTACGCAGCGGTGTCAGGTTATGTCAATTTGATGCCGGGGGAATTGACGAAGGAAGCTAATATAAACAGAACATCAACAAATGCACTAATGTTCTGATAAATATATTACGATGTGATCACATATTAAATTTATGTTAATTTTTATGCCGGATTTAATCGAACCCGGCATAAATCTGAACCCTATTTTCGTGTAGCGTACCAGCAGAGCGATGACCCGGCGCAGACCATCAGCGCGCCCTGCCAGAACGAAAAAGAGAGGGGTGAGCTTAGCAGCACGGCTGCAAGCGCGGCAGAGAGCACGGGAGTAAAATAGGATACGGCAGCCAGCACCGTGACGTTACCGTGCAGAATGCCAATATTCCATGCCGCATAGCCAAACCCAAGCGCAATGCCGCACATAACGAGCTTCACGATAACCGGAAAGCTGAACACCATTTCTGGCTGATCGCTAATAGTATATTTCACCCACAGGCTCAGCGCAGTGAGCAAAACAAAGAGGGTAATACCGTTTTGCCCTTTGGCAAATTTGGCGGTTACGGTGCAGTAGGCGGCCCAGATAAATGCTCCGGCAAAAGCAAGCGTATAGCTAAGGGGATTAGAGACGACATTGCGGATTATTTCATCAATGTGTAATCCTTGCTCACCTCCTAATACCCAACACACGCCGAGCAGAGCGATAGCTAAACCGGGGACGACCCACAGCGTTGATTTCTGTCCGTTGAATAAAATAGCAAAGACGATCGTCAGGCTCGGCCAGAGATAATTAACCATACCGACTTCTATGGCCTGCGCTCGCGTGGCGGCATAGCCTAACGACAGCGCCAGACAAATTTCGTAACTGACAAACAGTACGCTGCCTGCAATAAGATACCCGGGTGAAAAACGTTTAATATCAGGAAATCCTACCGTTACCAGGCACAATAACCCGCTGAGGGTGTAAATCATCGCCGCGCCGCCGACGGGCCCCAACCCCTCGCTTACGCTGCGAATCAGACCCACCATTGTGCTCCATAGCAGTATCGCAGCCAGCCCCGTGAGCGTTGCTCTCTTTCTGTCCATTACGTTTTCATCACTAATAAAATAAAAGGGAAAATGTATAGCATTAATTCTGACCCTGTCGCGAATTATTCTCTTACGTGTTTAACCCTTAAGGGGTATTCAAACGCGGCAGCGGTGACTATTAAGGGGGCGACGTCAGGCGACCTTGATTTGACGCAAAAAAAACAGGGGCTTTAATGTTAGTTTGCGGCGCGAAGTCTTATCAGATAACGAGGACAACAATGGACGTCAGCCGCAGACAATTTTTCAAAATCTGCGCGGGCGGTATGGCCGGAACCACAGCCGCAATGCTGGGATTTGCTCCCAAAATGGCGCTGGCTCAGGCACGCAACTATAAGCTGCTGCGTGCGAAAGAGATCCGTAACACCTGCACATACTGCTCCGTGGGTTGTGGGCTATTGATGTATAGCCTGGGCGATGGCGCGAAGAACGCCAGAGAAGCGATTTACCATATTGAAGGGGATCCGGATCATCCGGTGAGCCGTGGGGCGCTGTGCCCGAAAGGGGCGGGACTGCTGGACTATGTCCACAGCGAAAACCGCCTGCGCTATCCGGAATACCGTGCACCGGGTTCCGATAAATGGCAGCGCATCTCCTGGGATGAGGCGTTCTCCCGTATTGCAAAACTGATGAAAGCCGACCGTGACGCCAACTTTATTGAAAAGAACGAGCAGGGCGTGACGGTCAACCGCTGGCTCTCTACCGGGATGCTGTGCGCATCTGCGGCAAGCAATGAAACCGGCATGCTGACGCAAAAATTTGTGCGCTCTCTCGGCATGCTGGCGGTAGACAACCAGGCGCGCGTCTGACACGGACCAACGGTAGCAAGTCTTGCTCCAACATTTGGTCGCGGTGCGATGACCAACCACTGGGTTGATATTAAAAACGCCAACGTCGTGGTGGTGATGGGCGGTAACGCCGCTGAAGCCCATCCGGTGGGTTTCCGCTGGGCGATGGAAGCGAAAAACAACAACGATGCGACGCTTATCGTCGTCGATCCACGCTTTACGCGTACGGCATCGGTGGCGGATATCTATGCGCCGATCCGCTCCGGTACGGACATTACGTTCCTCTCCGGCGTGCTGCTGTACCTGATCGAAAACAACAAAATTAACGCGGACTACGTTAAGCATTACACCAACGCGAACCTGCTGGTGCGGGATGATTTTGCCTTCGATGACGGGCTGTTCAGCGGCTATGACGCTGAAAAACGCCAGTACGACAAAACGTCCTGGAACTATCAGTTCGATGAAAACGGCTATGCGATGCGGGATGAAACGCTGACGCATCCGCGCTGCGTGTGGAACCTGCTGAAGCAGCACGTTTCCCGCTATACGCCGGACGTGGTGGAGAACATCTGCGGCACGCCGAAAGCGGACTTCCTGAAGGTGTGCGAGGTGCTGGCCTCCACCAGCGCCGCTGACAGAACCACCACGTTCCTGTATGCGCTGGGCTGGACGCAGCACACCGTGGGCGCGCAGAACATCCGTACCATGGCGATGATCCAGCTGCTGCTCGGCAACATGGGGATGGCCGGTGGCGGCGTGAACGCCCTTCGCGGCCACTCTAACATTCAGGGCTTAACCGATCTCGGCCTGCTCTCCACCAGCCTGCCGGGCTACCTGACGCTGCCGTCGGAAAAGCAGGCCAGTCTGCAAGCGTATCTTGAAGCTAATACGCCAAAAGCAACGCTGCCGGATCAGGTGAACTACTGGAGCAACTATCCGAAGTTCTACGTCAGCCTGATGAAATCCTTCTACGGCGACGCGGCGCAGAAGGAGAATGACTGGGGCTTTGAGTGGCTGCCCAAGTGGGATCAGGCTTATGACGTCATTAAGTATTTCAACATGATGGATAAGGGCGACGTCACCGGTTATATCTGCCAGGGCTTTAACCCGGTGGCGTCATTCCCGGATAAAAACAAAGTCGTGCGCAGCCTGAGCAAGCTCAAGTACATGGTGGTTATCGATCCGCTGGTGACCGAGACCTCCACCTTCTGGCAGAACCACGGGGAATCCAACGATGTCGATCCGGCGTCGATTCAGACCGAAGTGTTCCGCCTGCCGTCCACCTGCTTTGCGGAAGAGGACGGCTCTATTGCCAACTCCGGCCGCTGGCTGCAATGGCACTGGAAAGGGCAGGACGCACCGGGCGAAGCGCGTAACGACGGCGAAATCCTGGCCGGCATTTATCATCGGCTGCGCGAAATGTACCGCACCGAAGGCGGCAAAGGCGCTGAGCCGCTGCTGAAGATGAGCTGGCACTACAAGCAGCCGGATCGTCCTGAGTCTGAGGAAGTCGCGAAAGAGAACAACGGCGTGGCGTTGGCGGATCTGTATGACGCGAGCGGCAACCTGGTCGCGAAAAAAGGCCAGCTGCTGAACAGCTTTGCGCTGCTGCGCGATGACGGGACAACGGCATCGTCCTGCTGGATCTACACCGGCAGCTGGACGGAGCAGGGTAACCAGATGGCCAACCGCGATAACGCTGACCCGTCAGGCCTGGGCAACACCCTGGGCTGGGCATGGGCGTGGCCGCTGAACCGTCGCGTGCTGTACAACCGCGCGTCCGCCGACGTGAACGGCAAGCCGTGGGATCCGAAGCGCATGCTGATCCAGTGGAACGGGGCGAAGTGGACGGGGAACGACATTCCGGACTACAGCACCGCCGCGCCGGGCAGCAACACCGGGCCGTTTATCATGCAGCCGGAAGGGCTGGGGCGCCTGTTCGCCCTCAACAAGCTGGCAGAAGGGCCGTTCCCGGAACACTACGAGCCGATGGAAACGCCGCTGGGGACCAACCCGCTGCACCCGAACGTGGTCTCAAGCCCGGTGGTGCGCATCTACGAAGAGGACGTGCTGCGCTTAGGCAAAAAGGACAAATTCCCGTACGTGGGGACGACCTACCGCCTGACCGAGCATTTCCACACCTGGACCAAGCACGCGCGGCTTAACGCCATCGCGCAGCCGGAACAGTTTGTGGAGATAAGCGAAACGCTGGCGAAGGCGAAAGGCATTGCCAACGGCGATCGCGTCAAGGTGAGCAGCAAGCGCGGCTTTATTCGCGCCGTGGCGGTGGTGACCCGTCGCTTGCAAAGTCTGAACGTGCACGGCCAGCAGGTGGAAACCGTCGGTATTCCGCTGCACTGGGGCTTTGAAGGGGTGGCGCAGAAAGGCTATATCACCAACACCCTGACGCCAAACGTCGGCGATTCCAACTCGCAAACGCCGGAGTACAAAGCGTTTCTGGTCAACATCGAGAAAGCGTAAGGAGCGATTAAATGGCGATGGAAACACAAGACATTATTAAACGCTCCGCGACCAACCCGATCACCCCCGCGCCTCGCGCGCGGGACTATAAGGCAGAGGTCGCCAAGCTTATCGACGTCTCCTCCTGCGTGGGCTGTAAGGCCTGCCAGGTGGCCTGCTCAGAGTGGAACGACATCCGCGACGAGGTGGGGCACTGCGTCGGGGTTTACGATAACCCGGCGGATCTGAGCGCCAAATCCTGGACGGTGATGCGCTTTAGCGAAACCGACCAGAACGGCAGGCTGGAGTGGCTGATCCGCAAGGACGGCTGTATGCACTGTGAAGATCCGGGCTGCCTGAAGGCGTGTCCGTCTGCCGGTGCGATAATTCAGTACGCCAACGGGATCGTCGACTTCCAGCAGGATAACTGCATCGGCTGCGGCTACTGCATCGCGGGCTGTCCATTTAATATCCCGCGCCTCAATAAAGAGGATAACCGGGTATACAAATGCACCCTGTGCGTGGACCGCGTCAGCGTTGGCCAGGAGCCTGCGTGCGTGAAGACCTGTCCGACCGGTGCGATCCACTTCGGCACAAAAAAAGAGATGCTCGACGTGGCGCAAGAGCGCGTGGACAAGCTGAAAGCGCGCGGCTACGACAAGGCAGGCATTTACAACCCGCAGGGCGTGGGCGGCACGCACGTGATGTACGTGCTGCATCACAACGACCAGCCGGAGCTGTATCACAACCTGCCGAAAGATCCGGCGATCGATACCTCCATCAACCTGTGGAAAGGGGCGCTTAAACCGCTCTCCGCGGCGGGCTTTATCGCGACCTTTGCGGGGCTGATTTATCACTACATCGGTATCGGCCCGAATAAAGAGGTGGATGACGACGAGGAGGAGCATCATGAGTAAGTCGAAAATGATAGTGCGCACCAAATTTGTCGATCGCGCCTGTCACTGGACGGTAGTCATTTGCTTCTTCCTGGTGGCGGTATCCGGCATTTCGTTCTTCTTCCCGACGCTGCAGTGGCTGACCGAAACCTTCGGTACGCCGCAAATGGGGCGCATTCTGCATCCATTCTTCGGCGTGCTGATTTTCGTGGTGCTGATGTTTATGTTCGTGCGCTTTGTCCATCACAATATTCCGGACAAGCAGGACATCCCGTGGGTGAAAGGGATTGTCGAAGTCCTGAAGGGCAACGAGCATAAAGTCGCGAAGGTGGGGAAATACAATGCCGGACAGAAGATGATGTTCTGGACCATCATGAGCATGATTTTTGTGCTGCTGGTGACTGGGGTGATGATCTGGCGTCCGTATTTTGCACAGTACCTCCCGATCCAGGTTGTACGTTACGCGCTGCTTATCCACGCGACGTCGGCCATCATCCTGATTCATGCCATCCTGATCCATATGTATATGGCGTTCTGGGTAAAAGGGTCGATCAAAGGGATGATTGAAGGGAAGGTGAGCCGCCGCTGGGCGCAGAAACATCACCCGCGCTGGTATCGTGATGTGGAACGGCTGGAGGCGAAACAGGAAAGTACGGAAGGGATGAAGTAAGACCTGCGCCGTCGGCTCTGCCCGGCGGCGCTGCGCTTGCGCGGGCCTACTCTTCAAATCAGAACCGCTCTTCCACATACCGGAACGGGTATTTCGTGGGTTTAAGTTTGCCGATTTTGCGCTTCGGTAAATCCACCTTGTCGAGGTGAATTTCTTTATACGGAATCTGCGAAAGCAGATGCGAAATAATATTCAGACGCACGCGTTTTTTATCTTCAGAACGGGCGACAAACCACGGTGCCCAGGCTGTATCGGTGGCTTCAAACATGGCGTCGCGCGCGCGGGTGTATTCGTCCCAGAGGTTAAAGGATTTAATATCCATCGGCGACAGCTTCCAGATCTTACGCCCATCGTTAATGCGGTCGCGCAGGCGGCGCTCCTGCTCTTTCGGCGTCACCTCCAGCCAGTACTTCAGCAGGATAATCCCGGCATCGACCATCGCTTTTTCCATGACCGGCGCGCCGTCTAAAAATTTCTCCGCCTGTTCCTCCGTGCAGAACCCCATCACCCGCTCCACGCCTGCGCGGTTATACCAGCTGCGATCGAATATCACGATTTCACCCGCCGAGGGCAGGTGAGGCACATAGCGCTGGAAGTAGAGCTGGCTTTTCTCTTTATCCGTTGGGGCAGGAAGCGCAACAACGCGAAACACGCGGGGGCTGACGCGCTCGGTGATCGCTTTAATGGTGCCGCCTTTGCCGGCGCCATCGCGTCCTTCAAAAACAATACACACCTTCAATCCTTTGGCGACGACCCACTGCTGGAGCTTAACCAGTTCGACGTGCAGGCGGCGGAGCTCTTTTTCATACTCTTTGGTCTTAAGGGGGGCATTCGATACGACATCAACAGCGACAGGGGTTTTCTTTTTGCTTCCCATGATTGTCATCCTCAGGTTGTCCGGCGTGGAAAAAGCGAGGCCGCACTATGAAGTGTAATCCACCTGAATTAATGGATTAACGTGTCAGCCAGCTGATTTGAACTGGCTCACCATACAAGATTATTTAATAATGCCTTCGCGAATGATTAACCGGTGGTTGAGGCATGAAAAAGACAATATTTTCGTTGGCGCTTGGCACATTTGGCCTGGGTATGGCTGAATTTGGCATTATGGGGGTGTTAACCGAGCTGGCGCACGACACCGGCATTTCGATTCCTTCCGCCGGGAATATGAGCTCGTTTTATGCGTTCGGCGTGGTGATTGGCGCGCCGATTGTGGCGCTGTTCTCCGGCAAGTTCTCGTTAAAAACGACGCTGCTGTTTCTGGTTGCCATGTGCGCAGTCGGAAATGCCCTGTTTACGTTTTCTACGTCGTATTTCTGGCTGGCGCTGGGGCGTTTGATCTCCGGTTTTCCGCACGGGGCCATTTTTGGCGTCGGGGCGATAATCCTCTCCAAAATTGCACCTCCGGGGAAAGTGACGGTCGCGGTGGCCGGGATGATCGCCGGGATGACCGTGGCCAACCTGGTGGGCGTCCCGCTCGGCACCTGGCTGGGGCACCAGTTCAGCTGGCGCTATACCTTTTTCCTGATTGCTGCGTTCGACGCGCTGGTTATCCTCTCGGTTCTGCTCTGGGTGCCGGACATCCATGACAAATCAGAAATCAAATTGTCCGAGCAGTTTCAGTTCCTGAAGAAGCCGGAACCCTGGCTGATTTTTGCCGCCACCATGTTTGGCAATGCTGGCGTGTTCGCGTGGTTCAGCTTCGTTAAGCCGTTTATGGTCAACGTTTCTGGCTTTTCCGAAGGGATGATGACGGCCATCATGATGCTGATGGGCCTTGGCATGGTGTTGGGCAATCTGCTGAGTGGCAAACTCTCGGGGCGCTTTAGCCCGCTGCGCATTGCGGCCATCACCGATATGGTGATTGTCGCCTCGCTGCTGCTGCTTTTCGCCCTGGGCGAACTGAAAACGGCCTCGCTGGTGATGGGCTTTATCTGCTGTGCCGGGCTGTTTGCGCTCTCTGCACCGCTGCAAATTTTGCTGCTGCAAAATGCGAAGGGCGGTGAGATGCTGGGGGCGGCCGGAGGGCAGATGGCGTTTAATCTCGGCAGCGCGATCGGGGCGTACTTTGGTGGGATGATGATTACCCTCGGCTTTAGCTGGCGCTACGTCACGCTGCCTGCGGCGTTCCTCTCGTTCTCGGCCATGAGCGCGCTGTTGATCTACGGTTACCTGCGGGCCAGACAGGCTCAGGCTAACGCTCGCGCGCTAGCCTGATTGCATTCAGGCAAGCCAGGGCTCACCTAGCGTCAGCATCAGGCGGTTGGCCCAGGCGAAGAACGCAGCGGACTGCACCAGGTCCAGCTGGGCTAAGGTGTCCAGCCCCTCTTTTTCCAGAGCGGCGAGGTGCAGCGGCGTGGCGGCAGGCGGGGTAACCGACAGCGCTGCCGCAAAATTAATTTCCGCCTGCCAGCGCGCAGATTGCCCCTCGCTCAGGGACTGTCCTGGACGCACGGCCAGCAGAGCCTCTACCGCCGCGTCATCCTTTGACAGCTGGCTGGCTTTACGCGCATGGACAGAGGCGCAGTAGATGCAGCCGTTGATTTTACTGGCTACCGTTGCGGCCAGCTCGCGCTCGGCGCGCGGTAATCCCCCCGGTGTATAAAAAATTCCTTTATCCGTTAGCGTGCGCTGTTCAAGCACCGGCAGGTTGCGCCCCAGCAGGCGGAAGTAGTCGGAATCGGTATGGCCAAATTTCGCCAGGATCGCAACCTCGTCATCACGGAAGTCCGCCAGCGGTTTGGCGTCGATCCACGGCTCCCAGCCCAGCTCCTGCTGGGTGAACGCGACGGGAGCCGTCTTCCCGGAGACCGTGGTTGCGGTTGTATGCCAGATGCCTGCCGCCACCGGCGCATCGCTTGCCACCACCGGCTTGTCATTTAGCAGCCGCAGCCCGGCGACGAGTCGGCTCTGAAAGCTGACAAACGCAACAAGCTGCGCAAGGGTAACAATGCCTTCCTTGCTCCAGCCCGCCCGGGTCAGCGCCGTCAACGCGGACGGCGTGGCTTCGACGGGAGAGAACGTCAGCAGGCGCGCGAAGTGCAGCGCAGGGGTCAGGCGTTCGGATGTTGGGTCGGCCAGGCCAAACCCCGCATAGTGCGCGGCCAGCGCCTCTGCGTTGTGCCACCTGGCGACTTTTGCCGCGACGGCGAAGCGCTCGTCCAGCGCAAAATCGCTATCCTGCTGGGTAAATAAGATTTCGTAGCTGCCCTGTGCGTGGCGCGTGGCGGCGTCCCGCGTGGTGCGCGCCTCTGCCAGAGGGGAACCGGGTTTAATTTCCGCCAGCTCGGCGAGAATGTCCTGACTTAATGACATAGGTGTCTCCTCAAAGGATGTGGGGGGCAATATGTTCGGCGATCAGTTCGATGGATCGCAGCGTGTCGCGATGGGTGGGCTCGACCGAATGAACCTGGAACGAGATATCCGTGGCGCGCCTGAGAACGGAATCAGCCAGCAGCGAATGCAGCACCGTCTCGGGCGAGCCGATATGGGCGTCGAACTGGCGACGGAAATCTGTGACGGTGTCACCTTTAACCGCGTGTCCGGCAGCGCGATGCTGCTGGGCCTGCCTGGTAAGACCCGGCGTGGCGACCTTCAGCGCGTAGTCATCGCTGTCGGCGACGAACGCCGTGCGGGAGGCCAGAATACGCGGCGCAATGCCCGCAGGCAGTGCCTCAAGATAGGCATCCACAATCGGGTTCTGGATCGCGTCGAGCGTCAAATCCAACTGGTCTGCCGGGCGCGGCTGCGTGCGGGAGAGCATCAAACCGTGTCCGGCCCGCGCGGCGCGAACGGCACCGTCGACGGAAAAGGTGGCAATCCAGATCCGTTCAGCCAGCTGTGGCGCTGGCGGGTAAAGGTGGTTATCCGGATGGGTGAGCGAATCCCCGCGCCAGGCGCTCTGGATCACATGCAAATGGTCAGCAAAGGCCGCGCCGCGCTGTTCAAACGTCAGTCCGAACGGCAGGAATGAGGTCGGCGTGCCGCCCGATCCAAAACCGACTTCGAGACGCCCATCGGCGAGTAGATCCAGCACGGCGGCATCTTCCGCCACGCGCAGCGGGTTTTCCATCGGCAGGGTAATGATGGCCGTGCCCAGGCGGATGGTTTCGGTATGCGCCGCAACGTGGGCCAGAAACAGCAGCGGCGACGGCAGGCCGCCTTCACTTTCGTGGAAGTGGTGCTGCGCGATCCAAGCGCTGTCAAAACCGTGGCGTTCGGCGTGGCGGATCTGTTCGGTTGCCAGACGATAGCGTTCCTTCGGCGTGGCGTCGTCAAGCAGGCGGGTGAAAAACCCCAGGCGTTTTCGCGTCATGCGAACTCCTCCGTAGCGGGTGAAAAATGGGGAATGGCGGCAATCAGCTCGCGGGTATAGTCGTTCTGTGGTGACGTGAATAAGGTTTCGACGTCACCGTGTTCGACCACCTCACCGCTGCGCAGCACCGTGACGCTGTGGGCGATCCGGCGGACGGTAGAGAGATCGTGCGTGATAAAAAGGTAGGTTAATCCCAGCTGCTGCTGTAACTGCTGAAGCAGTGCCAGAATCTGCGTTTGTACGGTGACGTCCAGCGCGGAGGTGGCCTCGTCCAGCACCAGAATAGTTGGCTCCAGGATCAGCGCCCGGGCGATGGCTACGCGCTGGCGCTGCCCGCCTGAAAGTTCCCGGGCGGTGCGGGTCAGGAGTTCGACGGGCAGGGCAACCCGCTGCGCCACGGTCTCTACACGGAGCTTGCGCTCCGCCTTGCTGAGGCGAGCAAAGTTCTTCAGCGGCTCTTCGATGATGTCAAACAGGGTTTGACGCGGGTCGAGAGAGGCGAACGGGTTCTGGTAGACAAACTGGATCTTCTGGCGCAGCTGGCGGCGGGCCTCGCGGCTGAGGTCGGTGGCATCAATATCATCAATAATGACCTGTCCGCTGTCGGCCTGTTCAAAACCCAGCAAAATACGGGCGAGGGTGGTTTTCCCTGAGCCGGATTCACCGACCAGCGCATGCGTGCTGCCGCGCCTGACGTCAAACGTCACCCGATCCAGCGCCTGAAGGTGATGACCTTTGCCCAGCGAGAACCGTTTGCTGATGGCGCGGGCGCGAATGGCTGGTGACGCCAGCGGAAGGCCAGCTACCGGGGCGATGGTCAGGCGCTGGCCCTGGAGATCGCTCAGTAGCTGACGGGTATAGGCGTGCTGCGGCGTGCGGACAATGTCGGCGGTGTCGCCGTGCTCCTGAACCTCGCCGTTGCGAAACACCAGCAGCCTGTCCGCGCGCTGGGCAGCCAGCGCCAGATCATGGGTGACAAACAGAACCGCAGTACCCGATTCCCGACGCAGGATATCCAGCAGATCGAGAATGCGTTTTTGCACCGTCACGTCCAGCGCGCTGGTGGGCTCATCGGCAACGATCACGTCCGGGCGCAGGGCAATGGCGATGGCAATCAGCACGCGCTGTTTCATCCCGCCGGAGAGCTGATGCGGATACTGCTTCATGCGCTGTTCGGGATGGCTCAGGCCGACCTTTGTCAGCAGGGCGAGCACCTGCTCGTCGCGCTGGAGTGCCGTTACCTTTTGGTGCTGCTGAATAATTTCCCCGACCTGTACGCCGATCGTCTTCACCGGGTTGAGTGAATTACCCGGATCCTGCGGAACCAGACTGATTCGCGCGCCGCGCAGGGTATCGAGACGCTTCGCTGACCACCGGCTAATCTCCTCGCCGTTGAGCACGATTTTCCCGGCATCGCGTCGGGCGTTATCCGCCAGCAGACCGATGATCGCCTGTGCCGTGGTTGTTTTGCCGGAGCCGGATTCGCCGACAAAGGCCAGCATTTCCCCCCGCCGGAGGGTGAAGCTGACGTTATGCACCACCTCGCGCCACTGGCGCGCGGTACGGTAGCTGATGGTCAGGTTTTCTACCGAGAGTACGGTCATTTCAGGCCTCCGCTGAACTGCTGGCTGATACGGTTGGTGGCAAGCACGACGGCGATGACGACCACGCCGGGGAAGGTGGTTAACCACCAGGCGGTAGAGAGATAGTTACGGCCTTCGGCAATCAATAAGCCCCATTCCGGAACGGGCGGCGGGGTGCCGTAGCCGAGAAAGCTCAGCGTGGAGAGGGCCAGAATGGCCTGACCAAACTGCAGCGTGGCAAAGGCGAGAACGGCGGTTAAGGCGTTGGGCAGGATGTGTCGCCACAGGACCGCCAGGAACGTCCCGCCGCTGCCAAACGCCGCCTCGACATAATCCGTATGGCGGATGCGCACCACTTCACCGCGCGCGAGGCGGGCGAAGCTGGCGATGGAGGCCACGCCGACGGCAATGGCGGCGTTAACGGTGCCAAACCCGAGCAGAATAATGACCGTCAGCGAGAGCAGCAGAGACGGAATGGACAACAGCACGTCGACAAAACGCATCAGGAAAGATTCGACGCGTCCGGCGAACGCGCCGGCGATCACCCCCAGACCGGTGCCCACCACCAGTCCCATCGTGACGGCAGCGAGCGCTGCGCTCAGGGAGTGGGACGCACCATACACAATGCGGGTGTAAACATCGCGGCCAAGCTGATCGGTGCCGAGCCAGTGGCCCGCCTGCGGTGCCAGACGTTGCGCTCCGGCGATGCCCTCAATCGGGCTGTAGTGGGTTAACAGGCCGGGGGCTACGGCAGCAAAAATCGCGAGAATAATCACCGCCCACGCCAGCCACAGTCCCGGCTGCCACGCGACGCCCTGCCAGCCGGGAACGCGTTTTCGCGCGGCGGCAGCGTAATCGACCAGGCTCATGATGCACCTCCGGTAACGGTTTGCAGACGGGGATCCAGCAGCGGCATCAGCAGGTCCACCAGCAGATTGATCAGGACAAAGCCGAGAGCGGAAATCATGACCACCGCCTGAAGCACGGCGATGTCCTGGTTGTTCACCGCCTGCTGGGTCAGCTGCCCGAGCCCGCTGCGGCCAAATACGGTTTCGGTGATCAGCGCTCCGGCAATCAGTTCGCCCAGCAGCAGCCCGGCAATATTGAGTACCGGCAGCAGCGCGTTGCCGGTGACGTGGCGCCACAGGACGGCGGTTTCACTCTGTCCTTTAGCGCGGGCAACGGCGACAAACGGCTGCGTCGCCACCTGGTCCAGGCTGCGCATCAGAATTTGCGCCAGCGGGGCGGAGATCGGGATCGCGACGGTCACGATCGGCAGGATCAGCCCCTGCAGCGGCGTCGGGTTAATCACCGGAATGAGCCGCAGCTGAAAAGAAAAAAGCTGAATGAGGGCAATCCCCAGCCAGAACGTGGGTAAGGAGATAAACAGGACCGGCAGAGACTGGAGGGTATTACTCAGCCAGCGCAGACCCGGCAGGCGCGACGCAAAGGCCAGCGCAAACGCCAGCAGGACCGCGAGTACAAACGCGGGCAGGGCAAGACTCAGGGTATCCGGCAGATTGCTGGCAATCAGCTCGCTGACCGGCACCCCTGCCTGTAACGAGTAGCCGAAATCTCCGCGCAGCATCGCCAGCAGCGTGTGGCCGTATTGCTGCCACAGCGGGCTGTCCGCGCCGTAGGCCACGCGCATCTCCTCGATTTGCGCCGGGCTTAGGCCCAGGTCCGGGTTCTGAAATTTAATCAGCACCGCGTCGCCAGGCAGCACCTGGAGCAACACGAACGAGAGGGTAAAGGCGGCCCACAGCACCAGCAGCCCGTGCCCAAGACGTTGAAGAAGTGCGTGGCGCATCGTCAGCTCCTCAGTGTTTCTCAATCCACGCGCCGTAGAACGACGGGCGGCCGACCGCTTCAAAATTGACGCCTTTTAGCCACGGCGCACCGGCAAAGACCTGTGGCTCCTCGAAAATCGGAATGACGTAGGCGTTATCCAGCAGGTAACGCTGGGCATCGACGGTCAGCTGCAGGCGTTTTTGCGGATCGACCTCTGAGGAGATATTTACCAGCAGCGCATTCAGCTTGTCGTCGCGGAAGCTTTTGACCTTGTCGCTGGAGCCGCCTTTTTGCAGCAGCGCGTCGCGGTTAGCCGGGTAGAACATGCTTTTCACCACGTCCGGATCGGCGCGGCCCACTTCGGAGACGGTTAACGGGGTTTTCTGTGGATCAAGGTTATCCAGCGTGCGGCTGCCAGCGTCCCCGGCTTTTACGTTCAGCACTACGCCCACCTGACGCCACTGCTGGGCAACCAGCTGCAGCACCTCTTTGTTTTGCGGTTGCGGCAGGGATTCATATACCGTCAGCGCCAGCCGCTGCCCGTCTTTGGCGCGGATCCCGTCGCTGCCCGCTTTCCAGCCCGCCTCGTCCAGCAGCTGGTTGGCTTTTGCCGGGTCAAAGGTCAATTTGTCGCTGAGATCGACAAAGCCCGCGGCGGAATCGGCAATCACCGACTTCGCCTGCGGATAGTTGGCCGAGAAGAGGGTCTCGACCACCTGCTTTGCATTCGTGGCATGCAGCAGCGCCTGGCGCACGCGAATATCGGAGACCAGCGGGTTATCCGGGCGGAAGCTAATACTGTCGTTCACCCCGCGCGTTGGGGCGGCGTAGATTTTATAGCCCTGGTCTGTCGCCTGCTTTTCGTCATACGCCTGCACCTGGCGAATAAAGTCGGCCTGACCGGCCAGCAGGGCACCGACGCGCACGCTGTCTTCCTGGGTGACGATAAACTTGATGCCGTCCAGATTGGCTGGACCCTGTTGCGTCAGGCTTTTGGGCCCCCACTGGTAGTCCTTACGGGCTTCGAGCGTCACTTCGCGGCCGAGCTTCTCGTCCTTCACCACAAACGGGCCGGAGCCGATGATATGCCGGGCGTCTCCCAGCTCTTCAAAGTTGCGCTTCAGCGTGCTGAGCGAGACCAGGCCCGAGCCAATCGTGGCGGTGCCCTGCAGGAACCCCGGCGACGGTTTTTTGAAGTAGAACTTCACGGTCAGCGGGTCGACCACTTCGCTGCGATCGTAGTTATTGATCACTTCTGACACCGGCAGGCGCTGCGCCTTATTGCCCAAACCGTAGGTATCAAAGTTTTTTGCTACGGCGTTGGCGTCCAGCGGCGTGCCGTCGGAGAAGGTGATCCCCGGGCGAATTTTGAAGGTGTATTCGGTTTTATCAGCGTTGGTGGTCCAGCTTTCGGCCACCCACGGTTCGACCTGCAGCGTCTTTGGGTTTTGCCACGTCAGTTTGTCGGTGATTTGGTTCAGAATGCCGCCGTTCGGGTAGAAGCCGCCGGCAGGCGGATAGAGGTTGGTGTGCGCCTGTTGCTCCAGATAAATCAGCGTGCCGCCTTTGACCGGCGCATCGGCGGACCAGGCTGCGGTTGTCGTCAGAATCAGCGCCGTCAGCAGCGGCAGACGAAATGGGGTTTGCATGGTGAATTCCTTTGTTATCTTCTTGTTAGCGTCGGATTCATCATCGGGCGCGGGGGAAAACAAGGGAACAAAGGAATTAAGATAAGGATTGCCGGAAACTGAAAATAAAAACGCCCCGTTAGCGGGGCGATGGCGGGGGCCTAAACGAATTTCGCCAGAGGGTCGGCGGCGGCAAAGGCGACCGTTTTGTCTGCTAATGGCGGATAGATCAGCTCATTCGTGATGGCGATTTTGATCTTCTTCGCCTCGTCGCGGACGGATTTGACGGCCTGTTCCCAGCCCTCGGTATAGACCGCGCCCCACGCGCCTAAATCCAGACAGGTAACATAGTTTACCTGACGATAAGGGTAAGGAGTAACGTTCAGCAGGCTGGCGGCAGCGTTATGACCGGCAAATTTGCCTAGCTGGATCGCGTGCTGGCAGGTCATCAGCGCCGTGTTGCCCGCATCGTCTGTTTTGGCGTGAGCCATATCGCCGGTGGCATAGACGTCAGGATGTGCGGGGACCTGCAACGTCTCTGTCACAACCAGGCGGCCCTGGCTATCGCGTTCACCGTCTATCTGCAGGCTGAGAGGATTTGCCTCGACGCCTGCGGTCCAGACGACGGTCGCAGCAGCAATACGTTCACCGTTTTTCAGCGTTACGCCGTGAGCATCAATGGCTTCAACTTCACTCTTCAGCCGCCATTCAACGCCCAGCGCCTCACTCGCCTCTGCAATTGTTTTACGCAATGCGTCGCTATAACGGCCGCCAATGACTGGCCCTTTTTCAACTACGACTATTTTAATCTCCGTATTGTCGCCAAAACGGGCACGCAGTCGGGCAGGTAGCTCCGTTGCCAGCTCAATGCCGGTAAAGCCGCCTCCGCAGACTACCACGGTGTTGCGCTCGGGCGTGGAGGGACGTAACGCCAGTGAATCAAGGTGACGCTCAAATACCTGTGCGGATTCCAGCTGGTCGATGTCAAAGGCGCAGTCAGCCAGGCCGGCAATCGCTGGGCGTTTGGTTTGGCTGCCCGTAGCGAGGATCAGCCTATCGTAGGAAGCCGTAGCATGCGCGCCGTTGGACATCCGGTATAAAACGGTTTTTGCCGTGGTATCAATTTGTTCCGCGTGTCCGGCGATGAATGTGATATCAAGCTCGGCAAACAGGTCAGTCAACGGGGCGACCAGCGTTGAAACCTTCTCCTCATAGAAGCGTGGCCGAACGCGCAGTTCGGGTAAGGGGGCCAGAACCGCAATCTCCAGACTGTTATTACCCTGCTGCTCAGAGAGACGTGCCGCGCTCACGGCTGCCCACATACCCGCAAAACCACTGCCTACGATTAAAATCTGCTTTTTCATATTCGATCCTTTCTCCCGCCAGGCTTCATGCCTGACATAACTGCCACTATACTTGTCGGAGTTAACTCCGACAACTTCTTTCTGAGTTAAAAATCGTTATAATGCTCCGAACACTAATTCGGAGTTAACCATGGCGTTTTACAGTTCCGGTGTGGAATACGGCATTCACAGCCTGATGTGTATGGTGGATGCGAAGGGCAACGAGCGTGAGATGAGCGTCCGGGAGATGGCTGCCTTGCAGGGCGTGCCGTATGACTACCTCGGCAAAATCTTTACACGCCTGTCACGTGCCGGGCTGGTCATCAGTACGGAAGGCAAGGGCGGGGGCTTTAAGCTGGCGCGTCCGGCGGAGCTGATCAGCGTGCTGGATGTGGCGCATGCCATTGACGGCGAGAAAAACATGTTCGAATGTCGTGAAGTGCGCCAGCGGCTGGCCGTGTTTGATGAAGCACCGCCTGCCTGGGTCTGCGACGGCCCGTGCGGAGTACGTTCAGTCATGGATAGCGCGCAGCAGCGGATGGAAGAGGAGCTCGCGCGTCATACTATTCTCGACCTGGCGCGTAAAATGTACCGAAAAGCGCCGGACACCTTCCAGATTGAGGTTCAGGAGTGGATTTCAGTTCGTCGTTCGTCGTAGCAATGAGCCGGGTAAGGCGTAGCCACTACCCGGCAAAAGGTGTTTACGAGCGTAAGTCGATCACCATACGGCCACGGATCTGGCCCTGTTCCATCTCTTTAAAGATGGCGTTGATGTCCTCGATAGGACGCATCGTCACTTTCGGCACCACTTTGCCCTCGGCCGCAAACTGGAAGGCTTCCTGCAGATCCTGACGGGTGCCAACCAGCGAACCCACCACCTGTATACCGTCCAGCACCAGTCGCGGAATGTCCAGGCTCATCGCTTCCGGCGGCAGGCCAACGGCGACCACGCGGCCACCGGCACGCACGGCATCTACCGCCGAGTTGAAGGCCGCTTTTGCGACGGCGGTGACGACTGCGGCATGCGCGCCGCCGGTTTTTTCCTGCACAATCTTAGCGGCATCTTCGCTGCGTGAGTTGATGGTTAAATCCGCACCCATGCTCGCGGCCAGCTTCAGCTGTTCATCGTTAACGTCCAGAGCGATGACTTTGGCATTAAACACGTTTTTGGCGTACTGCAGCGCGAGGTTGCCCAGCCCGCCCAGACCGTAAATCGCGATCCACTGGCCCGGTTTTATACCGGAGATTTTCACCGCTTTGTAGGTGGTGACACCGGCGCAGGTGATGCTGCTGGCCGCCGCCGAATCCAGACCATCCGGCACTTTTACCGCGTAACCCGCGGTGACGATGCACTCTTCCGCCATGCCGCCGTCAACGGAGTAACCGGCGTTTTTCACGTCACGGCACAGGGTTTCGTTACCGGTATTACAGTATTCGCAGTGACCGCATCCTTCAAAGAACCAGGCCACGCTTGCACGGTCGCCGACTTTCAGCGACGTCACGCCAGGGCCGACTTCTTTCACGATACCAATACCTTCATGGCCCAGGATTACCCCGGTTTTATCGCCAAAATCACCGTTCTTCACGTGGAGGTCGGTATGGCATACACCACAGCACTCCATTTTCAGCAGGGCTTCTCCGTGCTTAAGCGGGCGTAAGGTTTTTTCAGTGACATTGACCTGATGATCCTGAGTAACAACAGCAGCCTTCATGTGTATCTCCTTGTTCATGATAAGAATCTGCATAGCAGGTGTAGTACCCCTTAAGGATTAATACATTAGCCTGGTAATGCAAGGCTGCGGCAACATAATGTCATCATTTGATTCGATTTCGGATTAAGAATACGGCGATCCTCTAATAATTAAGGGGAAAAATGCTGGCCCGGCGAGGTGCTCGCCGGGCGCAGATTTACAGCTGGGCTTCAATCTCCTCAATTTCTCTACGCCATTGCGCCTGCAGCTGCGGCTTCTGATGTTTCGGCTTACGCGCCAGATCGTCTTCCAGCAGCGTTTCCAGCGCGATCAGCCGCTCCAGCAGATCGTCGTACGGCGAGGGTTGAACCTCGCCAGCAGTGACGACGGGCGCGGCGGATGTCCCGAGCCCCACGCTTTCGCGCAGCCGCTCAAACACGGCTTCAGCATCGTGCCACTCGCTCAGCCAGCCGTCCTCAATCAGCCAGAAGCGGTTACAGCTTTGGCTAATTAACTGGCGATCGTGGCTGACCAGCAGCACGCCGCCTTCGAACTGTTGCAGCGTTTCCGCCAGTACCTCTTTGCCTTCCATGTCGAGATGGTTGGTGGGCTCATCCAGCATCAGCAGGCTATATCGGGCAAGCGTCAGCCCGACGAACAGCAGGCGAGAGCGCTCGCCGCCGCTGAGCGTGCTGACTTTTTGCCCGTGTCTCGCCCACGGGAACCCGGCGCTAATGAGCGCCATCTTCCTGTTTTGCGGGTCGGGAGCGAAAGGTTCCAGCGCGTCGAGCAGCGTGGCGTCATCCGGCAGCTGATGCAGCGTCTGGTCGTAGTAGCCCGGCGAGACGCGCGGATGAATTTTCAGTCCGCTGTCCGTCGGTTCATCCACAAAATTTCGCCAGATAAGCTTCATCAGCGACGATTTACCGCAGCCGTTACGACCGACAATTGCCACGCGATCGCCGCTTTTCAGCCGCGCCGTTTCGATGTTAAACAGCGGCGGTAGCCCGGGCGCAGGCGGGACGCTGAGGTTTTCCATCTCCAGCAGACGGTCCGCCCGCAGCGCGTCGCCGCGCAGGGTTAGCGTCCATGGACTGCCCGCCGTGAGCGCGGTCTGGCTCTCTTTGAGTCGTTCGACCTGTTTTTCCATCTGCTTGGCTTTGCGGGCCAGGTCTTCGTTGTCGTAAACCTTACCCCAGGTCGCCAGACGTTTGGCGCTGGCGGTCACGCGGTCGATCTCCTTTTGCTCCGCCTTGTGGCGCTGCGCATCGCTTTCGTCTTTTGCTGCAAGCGCTTTACGGGCGGCCGTACAGGGAAGGGCAAAGTAGTGCAGCGTCTTATCACGCAGGATCCAGCTGCCGTTTGTGACGGCATCCAGCAGTTGTCTGTCGTGCGAAACCAGCACGAAGCTGCCTGACCAGTTCTGTAAAAAGTGTTCCAGCCAGAGCATGGTCGGCAGATCCAGGTGGTTGCTGGGTTCATCCAGCAGGAGCAGATCCGGCTCGTGAATCAACGCCCGCGCCAGCAGCAGGCGGGTGTGCTGTCCGCCGCTCAGGGTGGCGGATTGCAGCGTCATATCCTGCGGCGTGAAGCCCATGCTCGCCAGCAGCGTTTCGGCTTTCCAGCGCAGACTGTCGTGCTCAGCTAAAGGCAGTTGCGCGAGTACGGCATCCAGCATGGTCAGCGGGAAAATGGCGTCCGGGAGATGTTGCTCCACGCGCGCCATCAGGCAGTGTCCGGCCAGCGCTACCGTTCCGGCGGCTGGGATATCTGTTCCGTCCAGCACCTTTAGCAGCGTACTTTTGCCACAGCCGTTGTCGCCCAGCAGGCCAATGCGGTCGCCTTTTTTCAGCGTAAAGGAGAGTGAGTCGAAGAGCGTGCCAAACGCCGTATCAACGCGTAAAGATTGTGCAGTGAGTAAAGTGCTCATTGTTGCTTACCCAAGAGTTACAGGCATGTTTATGCCTCGTCAAACATCGCTGACGATAACTCAGTAAGCCCGAGAGAAGGGATTTCAGGGGTTGGTGTCTTCGCTCAAGCAGAAGTTATCGCAGCACGATACCGATAACGCTTGAGCTGGTGCGATCACCAAATGTATGTGAAACATTGAAAATTTCACGATACAGCATAATTGGCCTCCTTATATATTCAGTGGGTTAATGGATGAAAGGAGTGTAGCGGGGGAAAGGGGGTTTGGCTAGTGGGTATTCGATGGTGCGGTCTGTTGCCCCTCATCCTAACCCTCTCCCCCAATGAGGAGAGGGACCGGTTCGGGCGCAGAATTAAATCGAGGTACGGCGATAGCTGCGGTATTCAGGCATCCAGAAGTTATCATCAATAGCCTGCTGCAGCGCGTCGGCAGAGGTTTTCACCGCCACGCCCTGCTGCTGCGCCATTTTACCCACCGCAAACGCGATAGCGCGCGACACCTTGTGAATGTCCTTCAGTTCCGGCAGCACCAGCCCTTCGCCGTTGTTGACCAGCGGCGAATAGCCCGCAAGGGTTTCGCTCGCTGACATCAGCATCTCATCGGTAATGCGGGACGCGCCGGAGGCGATCACGCCCAGACCAATGCCCGGGAAGATATAGGAGTTGTTGCACTGGGCGATCGGATAGGTTTTATCCTTCCATACCACCGGATCGAACGGGCTGCCGGTGGCAACCAGCGCGTTACCTTCGGTCCAGGCGATGATGTCCTGCGGCGTCGCTTCCACGCGGGAGGTCGGGTTAGAAAGCGGCATCACGATAGGGCGCTCGCAGTGCTTGTGCATCTCGCGAATAATCTCTTCGGTGAAGAGACCGGTTTGCCCGGAAACGCCGATCAGAATATCTGGCTTCACGTTGCGCACCACGTCCAGCAGGGAGAGCACTTCGTTGTCGGTGTCCCAGTTCTTCAGGTTCTCGCGCTTCTGCACCAGCTTGGTCTGGAACGGCAGCAGGTTCGGCATACCGTCGGTCAGCAGGCCGAAACGGTCAACCATAAAGACGCGGGAGCGAGCCAGCTCTTCGCTTAAGCCTTCGCGCTGCGTCTGGGCAATAATCTGCTCGGCGATGCCGCAGCCCGCAGAGCCTGCGCCCAGGAAGACGATTTTCTGGTAGCTCAGCTGGCTACCGGCCGCGCGGCTGGCGGCGATAAGCGTGCCCACGGTCACCGCTGCGGTGCCCTGGATGTCGTCGTTAAAGGAGCAGATCTCATCGCGATAGCGGTTCAGCAGCGGCATCGCGTTTTTCTGCGCAAAGTCTTCAAACTGCAGCAGAACGTCCGGCCAGCGGTGCTTCACGGCCTGAATGAAATCGTCGACAAACTGATAGTACTCGTCGTCGGTAATGCGCGGATGACGCCAGCCCATGTACAGCGGATCGTTCAACAGTTGCTGGTTGTTGGTGCCGACATCCAGCACCACCGGCAGGGTGTACGCCGGGCTGATGCCGCCGCAGGCGGTGTAGAGAGAGAGTTTACCGATTGGGATCCCCATCCCGCCAATGCCCTGGTCGCCGAGGCCGAGAATACGTTCCCCGTCCGTCACCACAATCACTTTAATATTGTGGTTCGGCACGTTCTGCAGAATGTCGTCCATGTTGTGACGGTTCTGATAAGAGATAAAGACGCCGCGTGAGCGACGGTAGATCTCAGAGAAGCGTTCGCACGCCGCACCCACCGTTGGGGTGTAGATCACCGGCATCATCTCTTCGAGATGGTTTTGCACCAGGCGATAGAAGAGGGTTTCGTTGGTGTCCTGGATGTTGCGCAGGTAGATGTGTTTGTCGATCTCGGTTTTGAAGCCCTGATACTGGATCCACGCGCGCTCCGCCTGTTCTTCAATGGTTTCAACCACTTCCGGCAGCAGGCCAAGCAGGTTAAAGCTGCTGCGCTCTTCCATGCTGAAGGCGCTGCCTTTGTTGAGCAGGGGGAATTCGAGTAAAACCGGGCCGGCGTATGGGATGTATAAGGAACGATGTTTTTTCAGTTTGTTGTCCATGTCACTCACTCTTTTTTTGAAGATCCGTCCCTGACACTGCTGTTTGTCATCTTTCTGGCCTGTGCTACGGGGTGCGGTCGGGCGGTATTATAAAGGAGCTAAATATTAATTACCGCAACACATAAACAAAAACACCATCGGTTTTGCCGATGGTGTTCTGGATCTCAGTCGGGAACTTACTTGCCCGCGTGGCGTTTTCTGCCGGTGGCGTGAGTGACTTGCGTTTCGTGGTCGCCTTCAATCACCACTTTACGCTGATTAGAAAGCTTGTAGTTCAGTCCCAGAATGTGGCGTGCCTGACGGTTCGATTTCATGTTAACTCCTCAATCCTGTTGATAGTTTTAAGGACCAGTTTGCTTTCGCAAACGAAATGTAACCCCTTAGGTTGCAGATCCAGCTTAGCAGGTTTTTACAAAGGTGCGTTTTGCCCGCTGACGACGTAGTTAATGGTCTGCTGGTAGATGTCACTGAGGATGTCATTATCCGTGGATTCCACCCACTTGGTCAGTTCCATTAAAATGTCATCTTCAGTCACAGCACCGTGCTCGGCGTGAAGACCCTGCGCAATCGCGTTAACGAGTTCAGGTTGTGCTGCTGTGGTATTAGCCGGGTAATAAGTAAACATGCTGCCTCCGTGTCGTTGTCAGTTTAATGGTACGGCTCGCAAAAAATTTAATTCATAAACAGAATGGCAAATATTTCCCCGGTTGTGTCTCAGATTCATCTTAGAAATAAAAATGACATAAGTGCATGCTTTTATGCGCTTTTAAAACGGAGGGATATATTGGCGTGAGGCAGTGCGGATATTATGGCGGTGCTCCTGCTATCGCGGGAATATAGCAGGAGCCGTTTTTAAATTACCACTTCATTTCGCCGGTATTCACTTTGGCGCTTAATTCCAGAGAGCTCTCTTCGGCCAGGCCCGGATACTGTTTTTTCAGTGCACCGATGACGCCCGCAGAGTTTTTATGTGCCGACAACGCCTGTTCAAAATGCTGCAGATAGCCACGGGTAAAATCAATAGCCCCGGTTCCGGACGGTGGCGTGCCCAGGTAGTGGCCCGGTATCACGCGTTCCGGCCTGTGCGCGGCCATGTTGTCCAGGGTCTGCTGCCACTGCTGACGGCGAGCCGGCGTCTGGGTATCAGCCGTCCAGACGTGAATCCCCCAGGAGATCCCGGTGCCGCCGAGGATGGTTTTCACGGACGGGATCCACACATAGGCCGCATAGCTGTCCGGCTGCTCGATATCGACCTTTTCCCCGTCAATCATAAAGGTGGTGGAGGCGAGCACCTGCGGCACCACCAGTTCCGTTGGCGCGCCGTCTTTCATCTGCGGGCCCCAGAAGGCGAGCTTGGCGTCTTTGGTGGCCTTAATATGGTCAACCACCTGCTGCGTGGCCACCACTTTGGCATTCGGGAAGGCCTTCACCAGCGGCTGCAGGCCAAAATAGAAATCCGGATCGCCGGAGGTGATCACAATCTTATTCAGCGTTTTACCGCTGCGGCGAATTTTCTCTACCAGCGCTTCGCCATCCTTCACGCTGAACTGCGCGTCAAACAGCACCGCCTCTTTCGGGCCGGAAACGAGCGTGGAGGAGACCGCGAAAATGCCTTTTTCCTGCGGGTTATAGGTATCAATCGTCAACGGCGCAGCAAAAACGGCCGGAGCGAAAAGGGTGGAAAGCAGGGCAATATGAGTGAGTTTCATGCTGTTGTCTCTGTTGTTCAGGAATGTCTCTATTGTACGGATATTCTCATTTGCCAGAATTCCTGAAACAAGACATGCTTAGTTTCATAAATCGAGCAGATGGAGCTTATATGGATCGCGTTATTGCCGCTCAGGTCTATAACCGGATATGCGAGCTGGGAAGCCTGAGCGCGGCGGCCCGCGCGCTGGGCATTTCCCGGCCGATGGTGAGCCGTTACCTTGAACAAATGGAGAAGTGGGCGGGGACGCGGCTGGTAAACCGCTCCACGCGCAAGTTGACGCTGACGGCGGCAGGGGAAAAGGTGCTGCAAAAAACGCGGACGCTCTCGCAGATCTCGCAGGAAATCGAAGGTCAGTCGGAAAAAGATCTGCCGTCCGGCACGCTGCGGGTAGCCTGCGCGCACTTTACCGCCATGCACCTGATTGCGCCGGTCCTGCCCGGCCTGCTCTCGCGCTATCCGCAGCTGCGCATCGAGCTGGACGTGAACAACCATCCGGTCAGCCTGGTGGGAGAGCGCATTGACGTCGCCGTGCGCATTACCGATAACCCGGAGCCCGGCATGATCGCCCGCCGGCTGGGGGAGTGTCGATCGGTGCTCTGCGCCTCGCCGGCGTATCTGGCACAGCACGGCACGCCCGTCAGCCCCGAAGAACTGGCGCAGCATAACTGCCTGCACTACAGCTTTTTCGCCGGGCAGTCCTGGCACTTCCTGACCCCGGAAGGCGAAAGCCTGAGCGTGGCCGTCAGCGGCAACCTGAGCGCCAGTATCTCTTCACTGCTCATGAACGCGGCGATCGAGCACTGCGGCATCGCCATGCTGCCGGAGCGCGAAGCGCGCGCCGCGCTTGAGCAGGGATTACTGGTGCCGGTACTGGCGTCGCTGGAGCCGAAATCGCTTGCCATCCACGGCATTTATCAGTCACGGGAATACCAGCCTGCCGCGCTGCGCGTGTTTCTTGACGAACTGTCCCGCCACCTTGCCTGAGGGGCGATTATTTTGCCTTTAGCCAGGGAGAGGCCGTGCTCCAGAAAATAATATCGGCCCCGAGATAATTTTCGCCGAAGCGGACAAACTCGGCTTTGGTGAACGGTTTTCCGGTCTGAGGATCCTTATAGGTCAGAGTCGGCTCCTGAACCGCCATGGCAATGAGCGGCAGCGCCTGTTTATTTTTATGGAAGAAGGGATAGGCATTCTTCATGTGCGCCTTGCGGTTGGGCACAATGTCCGGCCCGCCCAAGCCAATATTGTTGGCGCTGGCATACGCAAAAAGACGCCCCATATAGTTGTGGTCGTTATCCCACTCGCACGGCCAGAAGTTCACGTACTGCACCACATGTGATTTCTGAAAAACCTTGCGCGCAAAGGACAGATTTTCCATCTCACCCGCGAAATAGCTATCGCAGGTGAAGCCCGCTGGCGGATTTTTCTCGTCAATATCAATCGCGGTTTCAGGCAGGTTTACGCCATACACCTCGCCATCAAAGCGTTTTGCGAGCGCTGCCAGCAGTGCCTGGTAGCGCTGGCGCACCGTGGGGTCCCACTGACGCGCTACCCATCCCGCGCCGACAGGCTTGCCCTCGCCGGGGTTATCAAACTGCGGCGCAATCCCGCCGCTGTATTGCTTATCGTGCATCAGATAGTCCGGGACGTAGCGGGCGTCCGGCTCAAAGAAACGATCCTGGATCTGAATAAAGAGTTTTTTCCGGACGGCCTTAAGACGCGCCAGATCCTGCTCAATCCGCGAGAAGTCATAGCTGTCCTTCTCGGGTTCAAGCTGGCGCCAGTTGTAAACGATCTGCACGCCGCCGATGTCGCCACGCGCAACCAGCGGGAGCGCCGCGTCGAGGTCGCCTGAGCTGGTATAGATAAAGTTTTCCGGCGTTTTGGCCATTGAAGAAAGAGAGAGAGCCAGCGTGGCTACCGCGACGGCCATCCTGATTTTTAGCGTCATATCATTATCCTTGTTGTCGGTACAGCAGGTGAAAGACACGGAATCGTCTGTGTTCCAGGGCGTGTCAGATGCGTAGTCTATACTTAACCCTTTGTAAGCCAAAAGGAGAGCAAGAATGACGATTCATAAGCACGGTTCGGCACACTGGTCTGGCGACATTAAGCGCGGGAAAGGAACGGTTTCCACCGAGAGCGGCGTTCTCAACCAACAGCCTTACGGCTTTAACACCCGCTTTGAGGGTGAAAAGGGGACCAACCCGGAAGAACTGATCGGCGCGGCACATGCGGCTTGTTTTTCCATGGCGCTGTCGCTGATGCTGGGTGAAGCGGGCTATACCGCTGATTCGATTGATACGACCGCGGACGTCTCTCTGGATAAAACCGACGGCGGCTTTGCCATCACTAAGGTTGCGCTGCAAAGTAAGGTCACCGTACCGGGCATTGCGCCACAGCAGTTTGACGGCATTATTCAGAAAGCCAAAGCGGGCTGTCCGGTGTCGCAGTTGCTCAAGGCCGAAATTACCCTGGACTATAAGCTTAACTAAATCACAGCCGGGTTTGTGCCCGGCTATCCCTTCAGCGCGGCGGGGAACACCTCCGCCAGCCAGGCGATAAACACCTTCAGTCTGTGCGTTAAATGCCGGTTCTGCGGGTAGACCACGTGAAACGGGTACGCGGCAGGCTGCCAGTCACCCAGAATCGCCACCAGCGCTCCCGCCTGCAAATAGGTCTTTGCTGAATACTCAAAAGTTTGAACGATCCCCAGACCCGCCGCGGCAGCCGCCAGATGAGCGTTACTTTCATTGACACCGAGATAGTGCGGAAGAGTGATTTCCAGCGCCTCGCCGTTCTGCCGGAAGCGAAACGGAAACGGCCGCCCGGTGACGGGAGAGAGATAACTAACAAGCTTGTGGCCGTTGCGCAGCTCCTGCGGATAGGCCGGAACGCCGTGGTTTTTAAGGTAACCCGGCGTCGCGCAGGTGACCATCTGAGCGTCACCGAGATGACGTGCGATAAGCGTTGAATCGTTCAGCGGGCCGCCGCGGATCACGCAGTCTACGTTACCGCTGATAAGATCGATCGGACGATCGGCCACGCCAAGATCGATACGGATATCCGGGTAGCGCTGCATAAAATCCGGCAGCAGGGGGATGAGCACGTCCCGTGCGGTGGAACCGCCCACGTCAACCCGCAAATGTCCCTTGGGCGTCGCGCGGGAAACGCGAAACGAGGTGTCGATATCTTCGATATCAATCAGCACCCGGCGCGCTTTTTCATAGTATTCCAGCCCTTCAGGCGTCGTGACCACCCGACGAGTCGTGCGGTGAAGGAGACGTATCGCCAGGTGCGCCTCAAGGGATTTAACCAGTTTGCTCAGCGTGGCGATCGGCATATTCAGCGAGTCCGCCGCGCGGGTAAAACTGCCGGATTCCACCACCCGCGTGAAGGCGCGCATCGCCATTAGCTGATCCATGATGACCTCTGATTATTTCCGTAGATGAATAGTCATTTTCATTTTTGCCCATTTTTCACAAATGTCGCAAGGGATAAAGTCTGTCCAACGCAAACACAAAAAGGTAAATGACATGAACACGACTCTCTCAGGAAAAATTGCACTGGTCACCGGCGGCAGCACCGGTATTGGTCTTGCCACGGCGCAGGAGCTGGCGGCACAGGGCGCGAAGGTGTACATCACCGGGCGTCGTCAGGCCGAACTTGACGCCGCGGTAGCAGAGATTGCTTCTGACGCAGTGGGCATTCGCGCGGACGTCTCTAAGCTTGCCGATCTGGATGCGGTTTATGCCCGGATAGCAAAAGAAGAAGGCCGTCTCGATATTCTGTTCGCCAATGCGGGTGGCGGCGATATGCTGCCGCTGGGCGCGATCACCGAAGAACAGTTTGACCGGATTTTTGGCACCAACGTTCGCGGGGTGCTGTTCACGGTGCAGAAGGCGCTGCCGCTGTTATCAACCGGCTCGTCGATCATTCTGACCGGCTCGACGGTGTCGATTAAGGGGACGGCTAACTTCAGCGTCTACAGCGCCAGTAAGGCCGCGGTGCGTAACTTTGCCCGCTCCTGGGCTCTGGATTTGCAGGGCCGTGGGATCCGCGTCAATGTCGTAAGCCCGGGCCCGATCAAAACGCCTGGTTTAGGGGATCTGGTGCCGGAAGAACACCGCCAGGGGCTGTACGACGCGCTGGCCGCGCAGGTGCCGCTCGGACGTTTAGGTGCGCCGGGCGAGGTGGGTAAAGCGGTGGCGTTTCTGGCCTCCGACGCGGCCAGCTTTATCAACGCCACCGAGCTGTTTGTGGACGGCGGGATGGCGCAAATTTAACCCAGGCTGCGCCAGCAGCGAACGTGACGGCCCTCGCGAGAGGGCTGTAGCGGCTGAGGACGTTCGCACCCCTGCGCGGCCATCGGGCAGCGGTCGCGGAAAAAACAGCCTTCGGGCAGATGACGGTTGCCGGGCAGCTCCGTTTTGCGTAACGCCAGCGTTTCATCCAGCGGCTCTCCGGTGCGGGGAACCGAATCGAGCAGCAGGCGGGTATAGGGGTGGCGCGGCTCGCCAAGTACCTGCGCGGCGCTGCCCAGCTCCACAATCTGTCCGAGATACATCACCGCCACGCGGTCGCTCATGTGTCTGACCACCGAGACGTTATGCGAGATCAGTACGTAGGTCAGATTACGCTGCTGCTGTAGCGTCACCAGCAGGTTGAGGATTTGCGCCTGCACGGAGATATCCAGCGCGCTGGTGGGTTCATCGAGCACGATGATATCCGGATCGGACGAAAGCGCCCGGGCGATGGCAATGCGCTGGCGCTGCCCGCCGGAGAAGGCGTGTGGAAGGCGGTCGAGATATTCCGGGCGAATGCCCACCTGCAGCGCCAGATCCGCCGCCAGCTGACGGCGCTCGCGCTCGCTGCTGCGTTTTTGCACCCACACCGGCTCGGTAATGATGCGCCAGACCGGCAATCGCGGGTCGAGCGAGGAGAGCGGATCCTGAAACACCATCTGCATGCCACCGGCATGGTGGGCACGCTGGCATGCGCCGGTGCTGGGTTTAAGCATCCCCATCAGCAGCTGCGCCAGCGTGCTTTTCCCACAGCCGGATTCTCCGACAACGCCCAGCGTTTCGCCCCGACGGATCTGGAGATCCAGCCCGTTGAGCGCATGGACCCGTTCCGTCACGCGGCCCAGCCAGTTTTTGCGCGCCGCAAAGTTCACGTGCACGCTATCCAGTTCCAGCAGTACATCAGACATGGTGTTTCTCCCGTTGTGGATACCAGCAGGCAGCCAGTTGGCCCTCTGCGCCATGCGGCTGCAGGCGCGGCGTTTCGCTGCATTTTGCCCCCGCGGCAAAGCAGCGCTCGCGGAACGCGCACCCCTGCGGAAGCTGGCTCAGGTTAGGCACAGTGCCGGGGATGGCGGGAAGCAGGTCGCGCGGCTGGCCGTTTTCCGGCGCGCACCGCAGCAGGCCGATAGAATAGGGATGCACAGGGCGGTGGATCAGCGTTTGCGTGGCGCCGCTCTCGATCACGCTGCCCGCATACATCACGTACATTCTGTCGCAGAGCTGGGACACGACGGCCATATCATGGCTGATAAACAGCACCGAGGTGCCGCTGGCCTTCGCCTTATGCTTCAGCAGGCGCAGCACCTGGAGCTGGACGGTCACGTCCAGCGCGGTGGTCGGTTCGTCGGCGATGATCAGCTCCGGCTCGCAGGAGAAGGCAAGGGCGATCATCACTCGCTGGCGCATGCCGCCGGAGAGTTCAAACGGATAACGCGCCATGACCTCCTTCGCGTCCGGAATTTGCATCTCTTCCAGCAGGGCGATCGCCTTCTGCTGCGCCTCGCGCCGGGAAAGCGGCTGATGCTGGCGGATCACCTCCACCATCTGTTTGCCAATCCGCCGCGTCGGGTTGAGAGCGGTCATGGGCTCCTGAAAAATCATCGCCACTTTAGCGCCGCGCCACTGGCGAAGCTGTTTCTCGGACGCCGTCAGGACGTTTTCACCGAGTAATCTCACCTGACCGTGATGAATACGGTAGCTGCCCTCCGGCAGCAGGCGCATGGCGAGCATGGCGGTAACGGATTTGCCCGACCCTGATTCGCCCACCACGCCGACAATTTCGCCCCTGCCGATCTCCAGCGAAACGTGGTTCAGGGCGTGGACCTCCCCGCGAAAAACCGGGAAGCTCAGGTGCAGGTCTTCAATATTGAGTACCGGTTCGGTCATTACTGTTTGCCTCCTGACTTCGGATCCAGCAGATCGCGGATACCGTCGCCAAACAGATTAAAGCCCACGGCGGTAATCAAAATCGCCGCACCGGGAAAGGCGCAGTACCACCACTGGTCCAGGACGTAGTTACGGCCCACGGCCACCATTGCGCCCCATTCGGCGGTGGGCTGCTGCGCGCCCAGGCCAATAAACCCCAGCGTGGCGGCCATCAGAATGGCGCTGCCGATATCCAGCGACGCCTGCACGATCAGCGGCGGCAGGGCGTTGCGCAGGATGTGCCAGCGGATCAAATGCCAGCGGGACGCGCCAAACGTGCGGGCGGCCTGAACGTAGGTGAACTGACGCACCACCAGGGTTTGCCCGCGCGCCAGCCGCACGTAGAACGGTATGCGGACAATCGCAATCGCCAGCATGGCATTAAACAGGCTCGGACCGAGCGCGGCGGCCAGCGCCATGGTCAGCACCAGAGAAGGAATGGAGAGCATAATGTCCATCACCCGCATGATGACGGCGTCGCCGCGCCCGCCCAGGACGCCGGACAAACAGCCCAGGAGCGAGCCAATGCCGCCCGCAATCACCACCACCGCCAGCCCGGCGGTAATCGACTGCTGGCTGCCCGTCAGCACGCGGCTGAACAGGTCGCGTCCCACCTCATCGGTGCCAAACCAGTGTTGCGCAGAAGGGGCCTGCAGGCGGGCGGTGAGGTCCAGCGCGTTCGGGTCATGCGGCACTATCCACGGCGAGGTCACCATCAGCAAAAGCATCGCGATCATAATGACGCCGCCGACAATCGTGAGCGGGCTTTGGCGCAGCATCCAGAACAGCTTTGCCCAGTTGATGCGTTGTCTGGCGGTTTTCACCGGGACGGGTGTTTCCTGCGTTAACATCATTCGGCACCTCCGCGCCCGATTCGCGGGTCAATCCACAGGTAAAGCAGATCGACCACCAGATTAACCAGCACGTAGGCCAGCGAAACGACGACGGCAAAGCCCATCACCGCCGGGAAGTCCAGAGCCTGAATGGACGTCACCACCCAGGCGCCCATACCCGGCCAGGCAAAGACGGTTTCGGTCAGGACGGCGCCGTAAAGCAGGTCGCCCAGCGCCAGTCCGAGCACGGTAATGGACGGGATCATCGCATTCGGCAGGGCGTAGCGCAGGACGATGTACCAGCCGGGCAGCCCGCTGGCGCGTGCGGTGCGGATGTAGTCCTCGCTAAGCTGCTCCAGCATCGCCGAGCGCACCTGGCGCGCCACGATGCCCAGGTGAACAAACGCCAGCGTCAGCGAGGGTAAAATCAGGTGCTGCAGCGCGTTGAAAAAGACTTCACCGTTGCCTTCCAGCAGGGCGTCCAGCAGATAAAACCCGGTGACGTGCGTCGGCGGATCGAGCCAGTCGTCCAGCCTGCCGCCGCCCGGCAGAATCTGCAGATGCCCGTAGAACAGGACAATCACGCCCAGCCCAAGCCAGAATGCAGGCGTGGAAATCCCGGTCATCGCCATTAAACGCACCAGGTGATCCAGCCAGCGGTTGCGGTACACCGCCGACAAAATCCCCAGCGGCACGCCGATAACCAGCGCCAGCAGCAAAGAACAAAAGGCCAGCTCCAGCGTTGCGGGGAAAAAGGCCTTCAGGTCTTCCGCAACCGGGCGTCCGGTACGGATGGATGTGCCTAAATCACCGTGGGCCAGGGCGTCCACGTAGCGGCCAAACTGCACATACAGCGGCCGATCCAGCCCCAGCTGCTGGCGAATGTTCTGCACGATTTCGTCGCTGGCGCGATCGCCCGCCAGCAAACGCGCCGGGTCGCCGGGGATCATGTGTGAAATAATAAAGGTAATAATACAGACACCGGCCACCACCAGGAGTAACCCCCAGCAGCGCTGGCGCACGATGCTCCAGAACGTCATACGCTTTCCCCCGGCGAGAACCGTTATTTACTCATGGTGGCGATGTTGAACACCTGCTCGAGCATCGGATTAAAGGTGAAGCCTTTGACCTCTTTGTTCATCGCCAGCTGGTAGTTCTTCTGGAACAGATAGACGTAGGCCGCTTCGTCTATCACCACCTTTTGCGCCTGCTGGTAATCTTTGGTGCGTTCCGCCTGGTCGGTGGTTTTCAGCGCGGCCTGCAGCAGCGAATCCACCTCTTTGTTCTCATAGAACGAGCGGTTGCCCGGCAGCCCTTTTTTGTCCGATTCGAACCAGTAGTTCATGAACATGTATGGGTCGGCAAAGTCCGGGCTCCAGTTGCCGATGGCAATGTCGTAATCGCCTTTACCGACGCGGTCGCGCATGGTGGCATTGGCCAGTTTTTCCAGCTTGACGTTAATGCCGATCTTGCCGAGGCTCGCCTGAGTGGAGAGGGCGATAGGCTCCCAGTTCGGATCGTTGTCCGAGTAAAGGAAGGTCAGGCTGGCGGGTTTGTCTTTGACCTTCTCCAGCGCCGCTTTGACTTTGGCCTCGTCGAAGCTGTACTGCATTGCCGCGGCGTCAAAGCCCCACATGCCTTCCGGGATCGGGCCGCGCATCTGCTTGCCGTTGCCGCTCAGAATGCCTTTTACCATTCCCTGATAGTCCGTCGCCCAGGAGATGGCCCGGCGTAAATCCACCTGATTGAGCGGCGCTTTGCTGTTGTTGAGATAGAGATAGGTCACGCGTAGGGAGGGGTATTCCGCGACGGCGACTTTGCCTTCCTGCTTCAGGGCCGCCAGCTGATCGACCGGCAGGGAGTCTGCAATGTCCAGATCGCCGCGGGAAAGCTGCAGTCGGCGCGAAGCGCTCTCGCCGATAATTTTCACCGAAACGCGCTTAAAGTGCGGCTTGTCGCCCGGCCAGTGGGGGTTCGGGACCAGGATCAGCTGCTGGCCTTTCTGCCAGCTCTTCAGCATATACGGCCCGGAACCGGCGGTGTTTTGCGCCAGAAAACCGCGCGCATCGTCCGCGGCATTGGCCTTCAGCACCGCCGGGTTAATGATGGACGCCCCGTCGTTTGCCAGCGTGTAGAGGAAAGGCGCGAACGGCTGGCTGAGGGTGAATTTCACCGTGTGGTCATCGACGGCATCAATTTTCAGATCTTTCGGGAAGGCTTCAGACGGCCCCTGGCCGAGCTTCAGCAGGCGCTCAAAGGAGAGTTTGACCGCTTCGGCGGTGACCGGCGTGCCGTCGGAGAATTTGGCGTTATCCGTCAGGGTAAAGGTCCACTCTTTCTGGTCGTCGGACGCCTTCCAGCCCGTCGACAGATCGCCCTCCACCTCGGTAGAGCCGGGCTTGTACTTGACCAGACGCTGGTAGGACGGATAGGTGACGGTCCAGTCGTTGTTATCGATGGTGATGGCAGGGTCGAGCGTTTGCGGGTCGGCGGCTTTACCGATCGCCAGCATGTCTTTCGGGACGGCGGCCAGCGCCAGCGGGGCGCTCAACGCCAGCGTGGCGGCAATCAGGGTCGTGAGAAGCGATGTTTTCATGGCAGTGCTCCAGGTTAAAGAGAGGTGTGCGTCAGGGGAAAACAGGCAAAACGGTCATCAAGCAGCGGGTAGCTGGCGGCGTTCGGCAGTTCGAAGTGCCACCATTCGCTGCTAATCCCCACGAAACCGCCGCCGAACATGATGGCGTTCAGCAGCAGACGGTTACGCTGGGCGTGCGGGGGTACGGAAGGGTGATAGGGATGCGAACGGTCATGCATTTCGTCAAAACCGGCGCCCATATCCAGCACGCTGTTATGCTCGTCCATCAGCGTGACGTCGATGGCCGTACCGCGGCTGTGGTTGGAGCCAATTGCCACATCGACCACATACTCCGGGTTCGGGCAGGCGTCCCACAGCTGGGCCTGCGCCTGCTGCGGCCGGTAGGCGTCGTACACCACCAGCTTCAGCCCGGCCAGGGCGGCAATGCTGATGGCTTTTGCCAGCGCGGTGGCGGCGTCGGAATGCAGCAGGCACAGCGCCTCCTGATAGATCGGCCTGCCGGTGATGTTGTCGGCGGTGGCGTACTTCAGATCGATATGCAGCGTGGGAAACGTCTTCGCCACGTCAATCAGTTCACTCTCATCGGGCATAGCTCCGCTCCTTTAGCGTTCGAATTGACCAAACTCTTGTTGTAATTGTCGGTTTACCGCCAGACGCGCCGGGAGCGCATCACCCAGCGCTTCCACCACGCCCGACAGCAGCAGGTTGAACAGACAGCTCACGGGGGCAAGCGAATCCCAGAAATGACCGGTATCGGTTTTCACCTGCAGTAAATCCATCGGGTAATCCCGCGCCCACGGGCACCAGATGTCGGTGATTAAGGCCAGCGGGATCCCTTTTTCGCTCGCCACGCGGCAGTACTGGCGGGCCATCGTGGAGTAGGTTCGCGTATCGGTCAGCACAACGTAAGGGTGCGAAAACCCGGAGTTGAGGGATTCCACCCAGCTGCCGGACGCGCCTTCGGAATAGCTCACGCGCGGGCGAAGGTACTCGAGATGGCTGAAGAAGGCGTTGGCGATCCCGCGCGTGGACTGGATCCCCAGCACAAACACCGCGTCGGCGTGGGCCAGGTTGTGCACCACCTGACGGAAGGTGTCCGTTTGCGCCAGCTGATACACCTGCGTAATGGCGTCCACCTCCAGCGACAGGGCATGCTGAAGGCGGTTGGGCAGGGGGCGCTGCTGCTGCCAGGAGTCCAGCCGCTCGTTCATGCCCCAGGGCTGATACGGATCGCGCAGGCTCTTTTTGACATCTTCCAGGTTGCGATACCCCAGCTTGCGCAGGAAGCGTCCGACGGTGATCCCGCTGGTCCCGCTCGCCAGACCGACGCTCTCCGCGGTTTCAAACGGGATTTGCGCGGCGTGCGCCAGCAGCCAGCTCCCGACCCGCTTTTCGCTGGGAGTGAGCTGGCTGAACGTCGCTTCGATACGGCTCAACATCTCGGGTTTCGTCGTCATACCGCCTCGCTGTTAACTGGCTGTCAAAAGCTGGATTTGTGTTACCGGGTTAACAATGCACGACGCGTGCCATGTTCACGGTGAGGTAAAAACCCGCCGTGCTGTTAATTTCACGCAATATTTAGTTAACCAATGATCAACATTTGTGCAGCGTAGTTCACTTTTGGTGCAGCGGCTGACGCGGCAGGTATGAATTTGATGAATACGTCAGTCCGTTCACATTTTTGATAAGATAAAAGGACAGTGAACATAAAAGGGATCCCGGCATGGCGAATTTGCCCTGGCGAATCAGCGTGCGCCTGGCGGCGCTGGCAAAGAAAACAGGGATGGTCGTGGGGATCGTCCTGGTCGTCCTGCTGGCGGTGCGGGTCTATCTCTCGCAGCAGGGGCCGGACCTGCACCTCTGGCACACCTGGCGGGCGGACGAGATGTCCGTCCGTGAACTCGATAACACCAACTTTGCCGGGTATGTTGCCCGGGAAAACGCCATTTTCGCCGAGCTTGATAGGGCGGTGACGGCGAAAACAGCGGGCGAGGAACAAACGCCGCTAAACCGCTATTATCGCCAAAGCCTGGTTTGGCCGGGACAGTTCACGCCCGATGCCAACCGTTCGTTTGAGCTGATGCCAGCAGGAAAACCCCGTGGCGCGGTGGTATTGCTGCACGGGCTAACGGACTCGCCTTACAGCGTCAAGCACCTTGCAGAAAATTATCAACAGCAGGGCTTTGTGGCCGTGGTTCCGCGCCTGCCCGGACACGGCACCGCGCCCGGCGCGCTGACCGACGTTGACTGGGAGATGTGGCTCGCGGCGACGCGTCTTGCCGTGCGGGAAGCCACGCGCCTGACGGGAGATAACGTGCCGCTGCATCTGGTGGGGTACTCCAACGGCGGGGCGCTGGCGATGAAATATGCTCTCGATGCGCTGGATTCCTCTGCGCTTCGTCGACCGCAGCAGGTAATCTTACTCTCACCGATGATCGGCGTGACGGCCTTTGCGCGCTTTGCCGGTTTTGCGGGGCTACCGGCGCTGCTGCCGCCGTTTGCCAAAGCGGCGTGGCTGAATATCTCCCCGGAATATAACCCGTATAAATACAACTCATTCCCGGTGAACGCCGCGCGCCAGTCGTGGCTGCTGACGAAGGCCCTGCAGGAGCAGATTGGCCGCGAGGCGCGGGAGAACAGGCTGGTGAATTTACCGCCTGTGCTGGCGTTCCAGTCGGTCATGGATTCTACGGTCAGCACCCGCGCGGTGGTGACCGGCCTGTTTGACCAGCTTCCGGCAAACGGCAGCGAGCTAGTGGTGTTTGACATCAATCAGGCGGCCAGCTTCCGCCCGCTGTTCAAGCCGTCGTCGTGGACGGCAACCTCGGCGCTGCTGCCGGTTGCGCAGAGACGTTACGGTGTCACGATTATTACAAATGCGGACGCACACAGTTTCTCGACGGTGGCGAAAACAACGCCAGCAGGGAGCACGCGGGAGACGGTTGTGCCGCTTGTGCAGACCTGGCCGCAGGATGTCTATTCCTTGTCGCATATCGCCGTGCCGTTCCCGCCGGATGACGATCTCTATGGCCGTGAGCCTGGGGTGAAAAACCGCTACGGGATAAGCCTGGGGACAATTGCGCTGTGGGGAGAAACGTCCGTGTTGAGCGTCGGAAAAGAGGCGCTGATGCGGGTCACCTCGAACCCGTTTTACGACTATATGCAGGAGAGGATCGACAGCAGGATTGGCGATGGGGAAAAGTAATGTTCCCTTGTAGCGTGAATATGTTAGGTCGCATTGATTAAGTATGTTACATAGTAGCTTCAAGGCACCTCTCTTTATCATTGGAACCCCTTTTTGTGCTGACGACGCTGATCTACCAAAGCCAGTTGAATTTATCCCGCCCGTCCACCGAACTGCGGGAGCTGGTGGAGCGCGCCAGGGGCCGCAACACAAAACTGGATATTACCGGCGTCCTCCTGGCAAAAGGGAATGACGTTCTGCAGATCCTCGAAGGGTCGGAAGAGAGTGTGGTCAAACTGTTCCACACCATCCGTGAGGACAAGCGTCACAGTGGGGTGGTTGAACTGCTGCGGGACTATGGTCCGCGCAGACGCTTCGAAAACGTCGGTATGCTGCTGTTCGACCTGCAAACGCAGTCGCCGAAAGAGGTGCTGCAGTCGGTGCTGCGCTACAGCAAGCTGGACAGCTATCTGACCTCCGACGATCGGGTGTTCAAATTTATTCAGACCTTTATAACCGGTAAACGTCCGGCCCCGTCGGGGACGCGTTACACCTCGGACAAATGGGCGCTCTCGACCGAAGCGCTACCCTTTGGTGAACATCTGGGCCTGATTGCCGGGCAAACCTGCCAGTTTGCGCTTCAGCCAATTGTCGAGCCCTCGGAAGGGAAAATCAGCTCCCTTGAGGCGCTTATCCGTAGCAATGACGGCGGCAGTCCGGAACATTTCTTCAGCTCCCTGGACCCGGCGAAAATCTATGAAGTCGATCTCCAGACAAAAGCCTATGCCTTTGCGCTGGCGGAAAAGCTGGGCATTGGTAGCCATAAAATCGCGGTAAACCTGCTGCCCATGTCGCTGGTGAATGTCCCTGGCGCGGTGGAATTTCTGGTCGATGAGATTAAAAAACATGGCCTTCAGCCGGAGCAGGTGGTCATTGAAGTTACTGAAAACGAGATGATCTCCGGGTTCAACCAGTTTAACAGCGCCATCAAGCGGCTTCGCGGTGAGGGGGTTGGCCTGGCGATCGATGATTTCGGTTCCGGCTATGCCGGTCTTTCGCTGCTGACCCGCTTCCAGCCGGATAAAATCAAAATCGACCGCGAAATCATCAGCGATATCCATCTCAGCGGCCCGAAGCAGGCGATTGTGCGCTCCATCATCAGCTGCTGCTCCGATCTTGAAATTACCCTGGTGGCCGAAGGGATCGAGAAAATAGAGGAGTGGTGCTGGCTAGAATCTGCCGGGATCCGCCGCTTCCAGGGCTTCCTGTTTACCCGTCCGCAGCTTAACGGCGTTGGCGATATTCGCTGGCCGTATCTGAAGCGTTAGGCAATTTTCCTCCCGTTATTTCCCCTTTGTCCGGCCTGTGCTTAAATAGCTAAATCGGTTTAATATTGTTTAGCTTTGAGGATCACATGAAAAAAATCTGGGTACTTGGCGACGCGGTAGTGGATTTACTGCCCGATGGAGAAGGTCGATTACTGCAGTGTCCCGGCGGTGCGCCGGCGAACGTCGCGGTCGGCATTGCCCGACTGGGCGGCCAGAGCGCCTTTATCGGCAGGGTTGGCGACGATCCTTTCGGGCGCTTTATGGCGAAAACGCTCGCTGACGAGCGGGTCGACGTGAAGCATATGCGCCTTGACCCGGCCCACCGCACCTCTACGGTAGTGGTCGATCTCGACGACCTCGGCGAGCGCTCGTTTACCTTTATGGTGCGCCCGAGCGCCGATCTGTTTCTTGAACCCGCCGACCTCCCGACCTTCAGCGCGGGCGAGTGGCTGCACGTCTGTTCCATCGCGCTAAGCGCAGAGCCGAGCCGCTCGGCGACCTTTCAGGCGATGGACGCCATCCGGAAGGCGGGCGGCTACGTGAGCTTCGACCCCAATATTCGCCCGGATCTCTGGCCGGATGAGAACGCGCTGCGTCGCTGCCTGGAACAGGCCCTGCAAAGCGCCGACGTGGTCAAGCTCTCCGTTGAGGAACTGGCATTTTTAACCGGCGATGCGGATGTAAGAGAAGGTCTGAACACGCTGATGCAGCGCTGCCCGGCGCGCCTGGTGCTGGTCACCCAGGGAAAAGAGGGCGTTATCGCCTGGCATCAGGGCGCGGTGAAACACTATCCAGCTACCCCTGTGCAATGTGTCGATACCACTGGCGCGGGCGATGCCTTCGTCGCCGGGCTGCTCTACGGGCTGGCCGCCGGTCAGGAGCTGGTTCCGGCAATCGCCTTAGCCCAGCGCTGTGGCGCGTTAGCCACCACGGCAAAGGGGGCGATGACCGCGTTGCCCTGGCAGCACGACCTGTAATCCTTCCTTCACTGGCCGCCGTCCGGCGGCCTGAATTGTCGCCTCGATCACACTTACTAAATCGGTTTAGCAAAAAAGATTGCCGATCCAAAATTCCCGGGTTTAGTATCAGCAGCCTAAACCGGTTTAGCAATTTAGCACGTTCGATTAATACTTTTAGGGATGCGACAAAATGTATAAAAAACGCAGACTTGCCGTGATGATAGGCATGCTGGCCGGCAGTACCTCTGTTTTTGCCCAGACGGATATGACAAGTATCGAAGCGCGCCTTGCCGCGATGGAGCAGCGCCTTCAGGCTGCTGAAGCGCGTGCGCAGGTCGCCGAAAAACGCGCCACCGAAGCCGAACAAAAAACGCAGCAGCTGGTCGCCGCCCAGCAGCAGACGCAAACCACAACCCAGGCGGTGGCGCAGCGTACCGCCGCGCTGGAGAAAAAAGCGGATCAGAGCAGCGGATTTGAGTTCCACGGCTATGCCCGCTCCGGCCTGCTGATGAACGACGCGGCCTCCAGCAGCAAAAGCGGCCCGTACCTGACGCCAGCCGGGGAAACCGGCGGTGCGGTAGGGCGTCTGGGTAACGAAGCCGACACCTACGTCGAGCTGAACCTGGAGCACAAGCAAACCCTGGATAACGGGGCGACCACGCGCTTCAAGGCGATGCTGGCCGACGGTCAGCGAACCTATAACGACTGGTCAGCCGATACCAGCGATCTCAATATTCGCCAGGCCTTTGCGGAGCTGGGTAACCTGCCTGATATTACCGGCGCGCTGAAGGGCAGCACCTTTTGGGCGGGTAAACGCTTCGACCGCGACAACTTTGATATTCACTGGCTGGATTCCGACGTGGTGTTCCTGGCCGGTACCGGCGGCGGCGTCTACGACGTGAAGTGGAACGACTCGCTGCGCAGCAACTTCTCGATCTACGGCCGCAACTTCGGCAGCGTGGAGCAGACCGACAACAACGTTCAGAACTACATCCTCAGCATGAACCACTTTGCCGGGCCGCTGCAGGTAATGGTGAGCGGCCTGCGGGCGAAGGATAACGACGACCGTAAAGACGCTAACGGCGATCTCATCAAAACCGACGCGGCCAATAACGGCGTTCATGCCCTGGTGGGGCTGCACAACGAGAGCTTCTATGGCCTGCGGGAAGGGAGTGCCAAAACGGCGCTGCTGTACGGCCACGGCCTGGGTGCAGAAGTTAAGAGCATCGGTTCCGACGGGGCGCTGCTGTCTGATGCCGATACCTGGCGCTTCGCAAGTTACGGTGTCACGCCTGTCGGCGGTGGCTGGAGTATCGCGCCTGCCGTGCTGGCACAGAGCAGCAAAGATCGCTACGTCAAGGGCGACAGCTATGAGTGGGTGACGCTCAACACCCGCCTGATTAAAGAGGTGACCCAGAACTTCGCGCTGGCGTTTGAGGGAAGCTATCAGTACATGGATTTACATCCGGAAGGCTATAAGGACCGTAACGCCGTGAACGGCAGTTTCTACAAGCTGACCTTTGCGCCAACGTTAAAAGCGAGCAAAATCGGCGATTTCTTCAGCCGCCCGGAGCTGCGCCTGTTTGCCACCTGGATGGACTGGAGCAGCAAACTGGATAATTACGCCAGCGATGATGCCTTTGGCAGCAGCGGCTTCAACGCTGGCGGGGAATGGAACTTTGGGGTCCAGATGGAAACCTGGTTTTAACCCATCACGCTCCCGCCCGGCGGGAGCGTTTCGCACATCATAAAAAGAAGTCAGGCAGAGGTATCTATGGATGTTAATCAAATCGCCCGCGAGCTTATTCCGCTGCTGGGCGGCAAGGAAAATATCGCCAGCGCTGCGCACTGCGCTACGCGTCTTCGTCTGGTGCTGGTCGACGACGCGCTTGCCGATCGGCAGGCGATTGGCAAGGTCGAGGGCGTGAAGGGCTGTTTTCATAACGCCGGGCAGATGCAGGTCATTTTCGGCACGGGCGTGGTGAATAAGGTCTACGCCGCGTTTATTCAGGCGGCGGGGATTAGCGAGTCCAGCAAGTCTGAAGCGGCGGATATCGCGGCGCGCAAGCTGAACCCGTTCCAGCGCATTGCGCGTCTGCTCTCCAATATCTTTGTCCCGATCATTCCCGCCATTGTGGCGTCCGGCCTGCTGATGGGCCTGCTCGGCATGGTGAAAACCTATGGCTGGGTCAATGCGGATAACGCCCTCTACATCATGCTGGACATGTGCAGCTCGGCGGCGTTTATCATTCTGCCAATCCTGATCGGCTTTACCGCGGCGCGGGAATTTGGCGGGAACCCGTATCTGGGCGCGACGCTGGGCGGCATTCTGACCCACCCGGCGCTGACCAACGCCTGGGGCGTGGCCTCCGGCTTCCACACCATGAACTTCTTCGGCCTTGAGATCGCGATGATTGGCTACCAGGGCACGGTATTCCCGGTGCTGCTGGCCGTCTGGTTTATGAGCATCGTCGAGAAAAACCTGCGCCGCGCTATCCCGGACGCGCTGGATCTGATTTTGACGCCGTTCCTCACCGTCGTTATCTCTGGCTTCATCGCCTTGCTGATTATCGGCCCGGCAGGGCGCGCGCTGGGCGACGGCATCTCCTTTATTCTGAGCACGCTGATTGAACACGCGGGCTGGCTGGCCGGGCTGCTGTTCGGTGGGCTGTACTCGGTGATTGTGATCACCGGTATTCACCACAGCTTCCACGCGATTGAAGCCGGGCTGCTGGGTAACCCGTCGATTGGCGTAAACTTCCTGCTGCCGATCTGGGCCATGGCGAATGTGGCGCAGGGCGGCGCCTGTCTGGCGGTGTGGTTCAAAACCAAAGACGCGAAAATCAAAGCCATTACCTTACCGTCGGCGTTTTCTGCGATGCTGGGCATTACCGAAGCGGCCATTTTTGGTATCAACCTGCGCTTCGTGAAGCCCTTTATCGCGGCGCTGATCGGCGGCGCGGCGGGCGGAGCCTGGGTGGTGTCAGTGCATGTCTACATGACCGCCGTCGGGCTGACCGCTATTCCGGGCATGGCTATCGTTCAGGCCAGCTCGCTCCTTAACTATATTATCGGCATGGTGATTGCCTTCGGCGTGGCGTTTACCGTCTCGCTGCTGCTGAAATATAAAACGGACTCTGAATAATGACGCAACTTTCCCGCTGGCCTGCGATCCTGCAGGCCGTTATGAAAGGGCAGCCGCGCGCGCAGGCGGACAGCCATTATCCGCAGTGGCACCCCGCGCCGGTGACGGGGCTGATGAACGACCCGAACGGGTTTATCTGGTTTGCCGGACGCTACCACCTGTTTTATCAGTGGAATCCGCTGGCCTGCGAGCATCGCTTTAAATGCTGGGGGCACTGGAGCTCTGCGGACCTGGTGCACTGGCAGCATGAGCCGCTGGCGCTGATGCCCGACGAAGAGTATGACCGCAACGGCTGCTACTCCGGTAGCGCCGTGGACAACCACGGCGTTCTCACGCTGTGCTACACCGGCAACGTAAAGTTTGATGACGGCAGCCGCACCGCCTGGCAGTGCCTCGCCGTGGAGCAGCCGGACGGAACCTTTACGAAGCTGGGGCCGGTACTGGCGCTGCCGGAAGGCTACACCGGCCACGTGCGTGACCCGAAGGTATGGCAGCACGACGGGGAGTGGTACATGGTGCTGGGTGCGCAGGATGAGCAAAAGCGCGGCAAGGTGCTGCTGTTTAAATCAGCCGATTTGCATGCCTGGACGTCCTGCGGGGAGATCGCTGGTCACGGCGTCAACGGCCTGACGGAAGCGGGGTATATGTGGGAGTGCCCGGACCTGTTCGCCCTCGACGGAACGCACGTCCTGATCTGCTGCCCGCAGGGGCTGGCGCGCGAGCCGCATCGCTACCTCAATACCTATCCGGCCACCTGGATGAGCGGGGCATTTGATTATGCCAGCGCCGCATTCGATCACGGCGAGCTGCACGAGCTGGACGCGGGCTTTGAATTCTACGCCCCGCAAACCACGTTAGCAGAAGACGGACGCCGCATTCTGATCGGCTGGATGGGCGTACCGGACGGGGAGGAGATGCTTCAGCCAACCCGGGCGTACGGCTGGATGCACCAGATGACCTGCCCGCGTGAATTACGCTATCGTGACGGCAGGCTCTGGCAGACCCCGGCGCGCGAGCTGGCGGCGCTGCGTGAAGATGAGCAGCGCTGGCAGGGGCGCGCCAGCGAGGCGCCGGAACTGGACGCGACGCGCCTGGAGTTTGAGCTGGGCGCATCGCAGGTGAATGTCGATTTCGCAGGCGCGCTGCGCCTCACGGTCAATGAGCAGGGTTTACGCCTTAAACGCGCGAGCCTGAAAACCGGTGAAACATTGACCCGCTACTGGCAGGGTGAGGTTCGTCATTTACGCGTTCTGTGCGACTGCTCAAGCGTTGAAATTTTCATCAATCACGGCGAAGGGGTGATGAGCAGCCGCTATTTTCCTGACCATCCGGCCCGGGTGCGATTCGAAGGTGCGTCCGACATCACATTACGCTACTGGTCGCTGCGCGCCTGCATGATAGAATGAGGGTTTTGGCAGCCGGATCTAAGTCGTTGTGAGAAAAACAAAACGCGTCACCATAAAAGACATCGCGGAGCTGGCGGGTGTGTCAAAAGCCACCGCCAGCCTCGTCCTGAACGGGCGCAGCAAAGAGCTTCGCGTGGCGGAAGAGACGCGCGAGCGCGTGCTGGCGATTGCAAAAGAGCACCACTATCAGCCCAGCATTCACGCCCGCTCGCTGCGCGATAACCGCAGCCACACCATTGGTCTTGTCGTTCCCGAGATCACTAACTACGGTTTCGCCGTCTTTTCTCACGAGCTGGAGACGCTGTGCCGCGAGGCGGGCGTTCAGCTGCTTATCTCCTGCAGCGATGAAAATCCGGGGCAGGAGACGGTGGTGGTGAACAATATGGTGGCGCGTCAGGTGGACGGGCTAATTGTGGCCTCCAGCATGCTGAACGATGCGGACTACCTGAAGCTCAGCGAGCAGCTGCCCGTGGTGCTTTTTGACCGGCACATGAACGACAGCGCGCTGCCGCTGGTGATCACCGACTCCATTACCCCGACAGCGGCGCTGGTAGCGGACATTGCGCGCCAGCATCCAAATGAATTCTACTTCCTCGGCGGCCAGCCGCGCCTGTCTCCGACGCGCGACCGTCTGGACGGTTTTAAGCAAGGTCTGCGAGAGGCCGGCGTGGAGCTGCGCCCCGAGTGGATCATTCACGGTAACTATCACCCGAGCTCCGGGTACGAGATGTTTGCTGAACTCTGCGCCCGCCTGGAGCGTCCGCCAAAAGCGCTTTTCACCGCCGCCTGCGGGCTGCTGGAAGGGGTGCTGCGCTATATGGGCCAGCATAACCTGTTGCAAAGCGATATCAGATTAGCCAGCTTTGACGATCACTATCTCTACGATTCACTGACGATCCCGGTGGATACCATTCGTCAGGACAACCGCCAGCTGGCGTGGCACTGCTTTGATCTGATTGGCAAATTGATCGAAGGGGAGACGCCGCAGCCATTGCAGCGCAAGCTGGATGCCACCCTGCAGCGGCGCTATAAGTCAGCGGTATAGCCCCAGGCGATATATCAATAACTTTAATTAATTTAAGTTTTGGAAGCGCCGATAACCATAAGGAATAATTCTCCTTGAGGTATTGGTTTATGTCGTTGAAAAAGTCGTCCCTGATTGTCCTGTTCTCGCTGCTTTTGTTCTTTATCGTCAGCACCGTGACGAGCGTTGGCCTCATCATTAAAAGTAATAACTCTCTGGATAACGTAAACAAAGAGATCCAGGTGGTGCTGTCGATTATTGACCCCATCAACCACAGCCGTACGCTGCGCGTGCGGGTGATGGAGTACGTGAAGATGGTGGAAGCGGGCAACGCGGCGGACGAGTCTGCAAAGCTTGCCGCAGTGAAAGAGGCGCTGACCAAAGCGGACAATGCCTTTGCGGCGTTTATGGCTTCGCCGCGTCTGACGGATGAAGCACCGATGGTGAGTGCCTATCAGGACGCCTGGCAAAACTACCGCAACCAGGGGCTGGCGCCGCTGATCGATGCCGCTGCGGCGCACGATGTCGCCAAATTTAACGCGCTGATCCCGGAAGTTTCCCGTCTCGACCGCCAGTACGAAATCATTCTCGACCAGGTGCTTTCGGTCCACCAGAAATACGCTAAAAGCCTGAACGAGGATGCGAGCAGCAATTTCGTCTCCGGCCTGGTGATGATTGCCGTTATTGCCTGCCTGTTTGTTGTGGTGATCGTTGCAGTCAGCATCTTCATGAAGCGCTTTGTCTTTGCCCCGGTCAACCTGGCGCGCGAGCACTGCAGCCAGATTGCAGCGGGCAAGCTGGACATTCCGGTGCCAGTGAAGGGGAGTTCAAGCAACGAAATCGACCACCTGATGGGCTCGATGGAGCAGATGCGTCATGCACTGCTGGCGACCATCGCCCAGGTGCGCGATGCGAGCCATACCGTGACGCACGCGGCGCAGGAGATTGCCGCCGGGAATATCGATCTGGCTTCGCGTACCGAGCAGCAGGCTTCCGCGTTGACCCAGACGGCGGCGAGCATGGAGGAGCTGAGCGCGACGGTGGCGAACAATACCGATAATGTCTATCAGGCCGGAAAACTGGTGCAGGACGCGGTGAACAATGCCCACACCGGGGAAGCGGTGACCCGCGAAGTCATCGACACGATGAACACCATCGCGGCGAACTCGAAGCGCATCGAAGACATTACCAGCGTGATCAACAGCATCGCCTTCCAGACCAACATTCTGGCACTTAACGCGGCGGTTGAAGCGGCGCGCGCCGGTACGCAGGGCCGGGGCTTTGCAGTGGTGGCCAGCGAAGTGCGCACTCTGGCGCAGAAAAGCGCGGTGGCGGCTAAAGATATCGAAAGCCTGATCGCGCAGTCGGTCTCCAGCGTCAAAAACGGTGCGGAGCTGGTGAGCCGCTCGGGCGAGGTGATTGATTCGATCATTTCGTCGGTGAATAAGGTGAATACGCTGATGGAGCAGATCTCCGTCGCCTCCGAAGAGCAGAGCCGCGGGATCGGCCAGGTCGGGCAGGCGGTGACCGAGATGGATGGCGTCACCCAGCAGAACGCCGCGCTGGTGCAACAGTCCGCCGCGGCAGCGGCCTCGCTGGAAGAGCAGGCGCAGCAGCTTTCGCGGAGTATTTCGAGTTTTAGGTTGCCGGTACAGGCTTGATTTTATGAGGGAGGCTCCGCAAGGAGCCTCTTGAAGTGTGATCTGACGTGAAAATTTTTGCTTACATGCATGACTTTTAGAAAACATCATTCTTAAAATGATGAAGCAGAGGAGCATCTAATATAGCCCATCTGAGAAATGCTGAAAATTCATATTCTACACGAAGCATGTTTTTGATTTTTCTACCTATTATTTCTTTGTCTTCTGGAAGGGTATCATCATCGTCGTAATCAAAAACTAGGTCAAGAAATTTTCTATACTGTCTCATTAGCCGCTTTTTTAAATATATGCGCGTGAGATCTTTATTGCCTGTGTGATCGTCATTGAAAACTTTTGAAATTAATGTAGCAGTTTCTATCGTCTTTGGGTCGTCGTTCATTGGCACTATATCGACATGTTCAGCGTAGGCTGTCGTGGGGAAAACATGCTTGATAGACCTCAATACATCAACACTTGGGTCAGTACAATCAAGAATATTTTCAAAATGATTTCTTTTAATATTGTTACAGCGCCCGCAAGCAAAGAAAAGATTATTCCAATCATATTTTTTATTTTCATCACCTTCGTGAGGTTTGAAATGCTCAACGTTTAGAACTAGAGGGTCTTTGACCTCACATATATAGCATTTATTATGAAAGTCCTTTGATAATGTTTCTATGACATCTTTTTCAGAGTACGATGTTCTCCTTTCTAACGATATAGGAGCAACTGAATTTTTCGAAACAGGAAACATTATTTATCTCCTCTTGCTTTGCATTTAAGCAAATTCATTCCTTTTATCAAGAAGATAGCTGATTCATCATCAAGTTTATCCCTATAAGGAAGAAGTTTCTGTACAATCTCATCTATGGCTTCTATATCATGATTATCCTCATTGATGAGTAATGAAAGGCGTTTAATATCTTTTTCCAAAGAGACTGAAACTACAGGCACTCCAAGTAAGCCTTCGATGATAGTTTCATATGAATAACTGGAGAGATCTTTGAAATGCTGTTTAGAACTCAAATCATAGATAATGGAGTCTTCTAATGAACCGATAACAAAAGGAGAGTGTGTTGTTACAATGAACTGTATCGATGGATACGTTTTAGTCAGGAACGGCAAAATTTTCCTTTGAAGCGATACATGCAAATGTGCATCTATTTCATCGATCATCACGATCCCCTGCAGTTCGCTCGGAGAGATTTTAAAAGCCTCGGTTTTCATTATCAAATCAGAGATAATATTAAATATAGATGAATATCCTGAAGACAGAGTTTGGAATGTGTAGGGTTTTTTACCTTCTTGTGTTAAAAAGAATTTGAATTCATCGGGATTGAACTTAAGTTCAAATGTGGTATCTTCCATTAGGTATGCGATGTTTTTTTCTAATTCTGAAAACCAATTATCAATAGAATTGAATAGTTCAAGATTATTGTCATGAGTCTTGGCAAATGATTGTCTTGTTTTTAAATTAGCAAGGTGTTGTTCAAATGTATTACCTAGTTCTTTTTTGCTGATTGACAAGTAATTGGATTCGTCAGTGCTTATTATTTTATTGGCTCCGGTTGCAGCCTGAATTGATGCTTGTCTATCAGCTCGAAAAAAAGCAATAATACCTTTTCCTTCTGAGAGTAATAGGGATAATTTGTTAACATCTTCAAATTCTAATTGAATGCCACCCCACACCCTTGCAAGTTCCGCCTGATGATGCCGTAATTGTTCGTTTGCTTGATGATATTCATGAGAACCTTTAACTGCGTTTTCTTTTCTATTAAAAAAAAGTTTATGTTGTTTTCAATTTGACTTTTAGGTTGGTGATTCCGCTGTAGTAGGTGTGTCGATAATTTGCTATATATATCGTTAAGTAATGTTGTTTTTCCACAACCATTGCCACCAGTGATGATCAAGTTTTTTTGGTCAACATCAATACTATCATTTTCGCTTATGATTTCTGATTTGCGACTTATAACGGTCAAGAATTTACTCATTATGCGTCCTTATTATATGTTAATTCATCGAAAGGTATGCTTAGCCTTGTATTTTATAAGCATTTATTCTCTAATGGAATACTTGCGAGTACTATTTTAACAAAAAAATACGATACCGATTAAAATGCAAAACCATGTATACACTTGCAGCAAAATGGATGAGGAAGTAATGGCCGGTATTGTTCGCGATACGTAGAATGTAAATTTGTTACATAGATCTATTTTTATTCATAACTTCGTTCATAACTGCGGTTTTCACTGCACCACCGTTAAAAGCAGCAGAATTGTAGCTCTCAATACTTTCTTCATTTTCCCAGCAATATTTCCCTCCCTCATCCGTCTACCTCATCACAAGCCATAATCAGTTACTGCAAACGAGGTAAACACCATGAGAGATTTTGAAATGCACGGCAGAGGTCACGGGCGCGGATTCGGGCGCCACCGTATGGGCAAGGGCTTAGCCATCGGCGCGGTGATTTTCATCGTGCTCGGCCTGCTGGTGATGTCCCTGTGGAACGCTTTGCTCCCGGCGATCCTCGGCGTGAAGGCCATTGGATTCTGGCAGGCGCTGGGCATTCTGGTGCTGAGCCGCATTCTGTTCGGCGGGCTGGGGTTCCGCCCGGGGATGTTTGGCGCGCACCGCCGGATGCACGAGCGCTGGATGAACATGACGCCTGAACAGCGCGAGGCGTTTATTCAGCAGCGTCGCGAAGGCTTTGGTCGTCACGGCCGCGGTCACTGCGGCTGGCACGGCCATCGTGATGATAAGCGCGATGACGCCGCGCCCAAAACCCCGGAAGCAGAGTGAGCGAAATGAAAGCCGGGGAGGCGGGCGGATCCATGCTGATGTCGGCGCTCAACGCCTGCCGCGCCCGGCTGAAAGCCTTCATTCGCGGACGGACGTCCGTTCGCGATGATGCCGACGACATTTTGCAGGAAGTCACGTATCAGCTGATGAAAGTGGAGCAGCCGGTCGAAAACGTCGCGGCCTGGCTGTTCCGCGCGGCGCGTAACGAGATGACAGACCGGGCGCGTAAAAAGCGCGAGGTGCCGCTCTCCGGCTATTTTACGGGCGAAGACGACGAGGGTTTTCCCGAGGACGAGCTGGCCGAAACCCTGTTCGGCGTACCGCAAACGCCGGAGGAGGAGTATCTCAAAACGCTGCTGTGGGAAGAGCTGGGGCAGGCGCTGTCAGAACTCCCGCCACCGCAGCGCGAAGTGTTTGAAAAGACCGAGCTGCACGGGTACAGCATTAAAATGCTGGCAGAGGAGACGGGGGCCAGCGAGCAGGCGCTGTTATCCCGCAAGCACAAGGCGGTGCTGTTTCTGCGCACGCGCCTGCGGGATATCTACGACGCGCTGACGGGGGAATAGCGGCGACAGACAAAACCTTACACTTCCGGCACTTGTAGATTCATCACTATCGTTTATGATCGGGGCGTCTTGTTACTCTGGAATATTATGCGCAACCGTCAGCTCCTCGGAAAATGGCTTCTGATCATAACCTGTCTCGCGATGGCGATTTGCCTCGTGCAGCGTGCGGTTATGCTCAACCATTTTTTACAGGGACTGGATCCGCAGATTTCACTGAGTGCAGATGCCCCAACCCAAAGTAGCACCGAGCAGCCCGGGCCATCGCCCTGCCAGCTGGGCGCCCAGTCGCTTCTTTGTGCCCAGCCGCTGTTCTTCGACGGCGCGCTGCCGGCTATCATTATCTTCTTCGCGCTGTTACAGCTGCTGACGCAAGGGCGGGCATTCGCTCCCGCGGAACAGCCGGTTCAGGCACCGCCTCTCCGAATACACCTTAAAAACTGCGTTTTCCGTGAATGAAAATCATCGTCACCACACGATAATTTTTCACTGTTCACGGAGTAATACATGGTTAACCTCTTCAGGGGATTCGTCTTCCTGTGGCTGTCCTGCATCGGCATTGCCCATGCGGCAGACACCGGCTGGCAGGTCTCCCCACAAAACGATCACGCCCGCATCCGCTTTCAGGCGGAAAGGGAACAAACGCACGTTAAAGGCCTGCTCACCGTTGAGCTAAAGCCCGGCTGGAAAACCTACTGGCGATCGCCGGGCGAGGGCGGCGTCGCGCCAAAAATCAGCTGGCCGGAAGGCGTAACGGATAGCTGGTCCTGGCCGGTACCCTCGCGCTTCGATATCTCCGGCATGACCACGCAGGGATATCACGATAAGGTCACGATTCCGATCGTTCTCGACGGGGTGAAGAGCGACGCGCTCAATGGAACGCTCACGCTCTCCACCTGCAGCAACGTCTGCCTGCTGACGGACTACCCGCTGCATCTCGATTTTACCCAGCCGGTGGATGAGGGCTTCCGTAGCGCCTTCGAGCAAGCGATGCGCGCCGTGCCCGGTACGTCAGGCGTATCCGCAGATCTTTCCGCCTGGCTCTCTGGCGACAAGTTGGTGATTACCGGTACGACGGACGTGAAGTGGGACAATCCGGGGATCTACTTTGACCCGCTGGAGGGTGACATTCTGCCCGGCGAGCCGGCCATTAAGCATGACGGCAACACGCTTCGTGTGACGGTACCCGTGACCGACGAATGGGGCGATAAACCCGCCTCGCTGGAAGGCAAGAGGCTGTCGTTTGTGCTGACCAATGGCGGTAACGCGCAGCAAACCACCATGACCGTTGGGGCAACTCCCGCAGAGCCTTCCGTGCCTGAAGGAACGGGTAAAATGGTGCTTTTTGCCCTGCTTGGCGGATTGATCCTGAACCTGATGCCCTGCGTGCTGCCGGTAATGGGCATGAAGCTTAACAGCATCCTGCAGGCGGGATCGGACAGGCGCGCCATAAGGCTGCGCTTCCTGGCCACCAGCGCCGGGATCCTCACCTCCTTTGCGCTGCTGGCCGCGATGGTGACCGCGCTTAAGCTGACCGGGGCGTCGCTGGGGTGGGGCATTCAGTTCCAGAACCCGTGGTTTATCGGCCTGATGGTTGCCGTGACCTTCCTGTTTGCGCTGAACCTGTTTGGGGCGTTTGAGATGCTGCTTCCTTCAGCCGCCGCCGGGCGGCTGGCAACGGCAGGGGGCACAGGGCTTGGCGGCAGTTTCTGCGAAGGGATGTTCGCCACGCTGCTTGCCACGCCGTGCTCCGCGCCGTTCCTCGGCACGGCGGTTGCCTTTGCCCTTGGCGCGCCGCTGCACGCCCTGTGGCTTATCTTCCTGATGCTGGGCGTGGGCATGAGCCTGCCGTGGCTGTTTGTCGCCCTGGTGCCGAAAACGGCCATGCTGCTGCCAAAACCCGGCCGCTGGATGAACACGCTCAAAACGATCTTGGGCCTGATGATGCTGGCCTCCAGCCTCTGGCTGGTTACGCTGCTGAGCCTGCATCTGGGCGAGGCGGTCAGCCAGGTCGTGATGCTGGTGCTGATCGTTATCGCGCTGGCGCTGTTTGCGAAGAAGGGGCAAACCTCCTCGCCGTTATTCTGGGTCGTGGTCATCGCGCTGTCGGTGTTCGGCGGGTATCAGCTGCGCGGGTTGCTCAACTCACCGTCTGACGCCACCACGCAAAGCGTCGCACAGACCATCCCGTGGCAGCCGCTCAGCGAGGAGGCCATTGAGCAGGCGCTGGCGCAGGGGAAACGGGTGTTTGTGGATATCTCGGCGGACTGGTGCGTGACCTGCAAAGTTAACGAGCGCCGGGTACTGCGTCAGCCGGACGTTATTGCCGCGCTGAGCCAGCCGGACGTGGTGGCCCTGCGCGGAGACTGGAGCCAGCCCTCCGCGCTTATCGCGGAGTTTCTCGCGAAGCGAAACCGCTACGCCATTCCCTTTAATGAGGTCTATGGCCCCGGCACGCCTGACGGAGAGATCCTCTCGCCGCTGCTGGACAAGCGCACCCTGGTCACCACCCTGAACAACGCAAAAGGCTGATGCATTATGAAAAAATTCTTTATTACGCTTATGCTCCTGCTGACCTCGGCTCAGGTCATGGCAGCCCAGCCGCTGACGCCGGACCAGGAACAGCGCGCGCAGAAGATGATCGCTGATTTCCTGTTTAACGATCCGGATTCGCCGCGTATTGGCGCGAAAAACCCAAAGCTTACCCTGGTGGTGTTTACCGACTATAACTGCCCGTACTGTAAGAAATTCGATCCTTACCTGGAGAAGATCGTCGAAAAACACCCTGATGTGGCGGTGGTCTTTAAGTTTTTACCTTTCCGCTCGGAAAGTTCGCTGACCGCCGCGCGCGACGCGTTAACCGTCTGGCGCGCGCATCCCGAGCAGTTTATGAAATTTAACCATACCCTGATGGCCAAAAAGGGATACCACGATGACGCCAGCATTCAGGAGGCGCAAAAGCGCGCGGGGGTGAGCGTCAGCGCGCCGGATGACGAGAGCATGGTGTCGATCAAACGCAGCCTGATCGTCGCGGAAAAAATGGGAATTCAGGGCACGCCCGCCACGCTTATCGGCGAAGGGCTGCTGCCCGGCTGGGTTCCTTTTGAACAGTTCGACGAAATGGTCAGTGACGCACTGAAAAACCGCTAACCTGAAGGGGGCGGAATGCCCCCGACAAACCGGAGAGGGAAATGAAAAAATTACTGTTACTTTCGGCGCTGGCGACCTCAGGGCTGGCCCAGGCCGCTGATGCCATACCGGATGTGGTGAAGCAGTTCAGCGAGCAGCAGCAGATCAAAATCATTAAGAAACTGGATGCCCCCGGCGGGGCGCCAGCCTGGCTGGGGCAGTATCAGGACATGGGCGTGACGCTGTTTTTAACGCCGGACGGAAAGCACGTTATTTCGGGCTATCTGTACGATGACAAAGGAAAAAACCTCAGCGAAAGCTATTTCCAGAAAGAGATCTACGCTCCGATGGGACGCGAGATGTGGAAGAACCTCAACGCGGCGCATCCCCTGAAGGAAGGGGCAGATAACGCCCCGCGTAAGGTCTTCGTCTTCGCCGATCCGTTCTGCCCGTACTGCAAGCAGTTCTGGGCCGAAGCGCAGCCGTGGGTGAAGGCGGGCAAGGTTCAGCTCAACACGCTGCTGGTGGCGTTTCTTAACCCCAACAGCGGGCGCAACGCCTCTGCGATCCTGAATGCGAAAGATCCGGTTTCGGCCTGGCGCGAATACGAGCTTTCTGGTGGGAAAAAATTGCCAAAACCTGAAGGGGACGCTTCCCGCGAAACGGTAGCGATCCTGCAGAAACACCAGGCGCTGATGGACAGCCTGGGCGCAAACGCCACGCCGGCCATTTACTATCTGAATGCGGAAAATGAGCTGCAGCAGGTGGTCGGTATGCCGGACGCGCAGCAGCTTGAGGCAATGTTCGGGCCGAAGCCGTAAAAAATCAGGCAGAAACGGGGCGTTTCTGCCTGATAGTCACTTAGCTACCCCAGCGTCCTTTGAGGTAGTTCACCGCCTGCTGGGTCTGCGGCTGGTTCAGGTAATCTTCCCGGAACAGGATGGTGCCGTTCACGTTGGGCAGCGAATCGTTAAGGTCGAGCTGTTTTTTTAGCTCCGGCACGCCGCCCTGTACCGTCCAGTCCGGCTCATTTTTCGACGGTTCGCCCACCTTGTAGAACGCAATGCCGATATACAGACGGGTGTGGGTCGGCTTGACGACGTCGGCCCACCACTTGGTCAGCACGTCATAGCGCGCCGCATCACGGGCGAAGGGCCAGTATATCTGCGGGGCAATGTAGTCCAGCAGGCCCTGCTGCACCCACTGCCGCGTATCGGCGTAGGATTCATCGTAGGCCGCGGCGCCGCGCGTGTCCGAACCCGCCGGGTCAAAGGAGCGGTTTCGCCACACGCCCGCCGGGCTGACGCCAAACTCCACGTTGGGCCTGGTCTGCTTGATCGCGCGGGACACCTGCACGATCAGCTGCTGCGTATTGTGTCTGCGCCAGTCGGCTTTTGAGGCAAATCCCTGGCCGTACTGCCGCCAGGTTTGCGCGTCGTTGAGCACGGATCCCGGCGATTCAGCGTAAAAGTAATCATCAAACTGCACGCCGTCTACCGGGTAGTTCGCCACCACTTCGGTCACCACTTTGGTTATCCAGTCGCGCACTTCGGGAATGCCCGGGTCGAGAACAAAACGATCGCCGGAGACGCGTACCCATTCCGGGTGCTGAACATAGACGCTGGACGGGGTCAGATATGAAGTCCGGTTCAGGGCGGCGATGGTTGATGGCTTCGTGTTGGTCGACACGCGGTATGGGTTAAACCAGGCATGGACCTTCATGCCGCGCTTGTGCGCTTCATCCAGCATAAATTGCAGCGGGTCGTAACCCGGATATTCGCCGATGTTGCCCGTCAGCATATCTGACCACGGTAGAATTTTTGATGACCAGAGCGCGGTGCTGTCCGGCTTCACCTGGAAAAATACGGTGTTTATCCCGAGGCGCTTAAGGTTGTCGAGCTTGCCGATCAGCGCCTGCTTTTGCATGGTGATGCGCTGGTCGGCGCTGCGGCCGTTCACCGAGGCCACCGGCGGCCAGTCGAGACGAGAGACGGTCGCCAGCCAGACCCCGCGCATCGGCTCGTTTGCCTGCTGCGTCGGTTTGCTGGCGGTGGGAAGAGGGGTAACCAGTGATTTAGGGGGTTTTGAGGAGCAGCTTACAAGTAAAAGCGCGCAGGCAGCCAGCGCACCGATCCGTTTTACGTGTCGCGTCATTTGCGTATTAGCTCTTGATAATCCGACTGTTAGCCCAGGGATTAAAGGCGGGCGCCGCCTGTTCTGCGCTTTCCTCATCGTTGAGGGAATCCAGATACAGGGCTTCAACTTCCGCGCGCGCCCACGGGGTGCGGCGCAGGAATTTCAGGCTCGATTTAACGCTGGGATCTTTTCTGAAACAGTTAATTTTGATGCGGTCGCCCAATTCGCTCCAGCCATACTTCGCCACCAGGGCGTTGACCATCATCTCCAGCGTTACGCCATGTAAAGGATCTTTGGAAATGTGTTCAGTCATAGGCATCCGGATGTCTCGATTTTTTGGGGATTGGGGTAAACGCTGAAAGGGTACAAGAAAGCAGGGGAAGCGGCAATTTTCCTTTTCCCCTCACTTACTTTATGACGGACTCCGTGCGCTGATTTTCACCGACAATTTTTCCCGCGCTGTTTTCAATCGTAAACCGAATCGACACGTCGTCCTGGCCCACGGGCGTAGCCGTCAGCGTTTTGACTATCGTTCCCGAGTCTGCTGCGATCGTCATCGTCGTCGTGCCTTTAGCCAGCAGCTTGTTGCGCTGGGTGATGCGCCAGCTCAGACGGCATTCGCGGCACGGTTTCCAGGTGTCGTTGATGGCCCACAGACGCACGGTCGCCGCCGCGCCGGATTGCCACTGCGCGGTGACCGGTTCAATGGACGGCAAAACAGGCTGGTACGCGCGCTGGAGCGCGTAAAACCCGGCTTTAGGTTTACGAAGGTAGTCCACTACGCCCCAGTTGATGGAGGGCCAGGTTTCCACAAACATAAAGTGGAACAGGGCCGTCACCGGCTGGTATCGCTGTCGGCGATAGCTTTCGGCCGCCGTGGCCACCAGCTGAGACTGGTACGCCTGGGTATTGCGAATCATCGCCTGAATATTCTTCCCGCGCGAAATACCGGCGAACTTAAAGGTCTGGAAGGGCTGAAAATTATGGTATTTCCAGACGGTCCAGCCGGGATCGTCGGCGGCGGTCGTTTTTGGCCAGAGCGACGCCGCCGGGATGATGGTTTTTAGCGTTGACAGGCGGGGAAGCGCCTGCGCGCCGAACTCGGTAATGATCCCCGTTTTGGCTGGGGCAAGCAGGTCGCGCACGGTGCCGAAGTACCAGCCCGCCCAGTAATGCTCCTCGACGGCGGAGAAGCGGTGCACGATGCGGGAGGTATCTTCGGCAAGCGTATCCGCTACACGCTTCGTGAGCTCGCGATTCAGATCTTTATTCCAGTCCGGGAAGCGTTTTTCCATCCACGGCGAATTCCACGGCGGTTCGTTATGCCCGCCCCAGACGATGATGGCGGGGGAATTGCCAAACTGTTCGATCATCTCCCGCGTCTGTCGAACCGCATTTTCCGTGAAAGCCGCACTGTTGTTGTAGCCCCACTGCAGCGGAACATCCTGCCAGATCATCATGCCCATCTCATCGGCCACGTCATACAACGCACGTCCGGCAACGTGTCCGTGCACGCGTATGGCGTTGGCGTTCATGGCTTCCACCAGACGAAGGTCGCGTCGGTATTTTTTCCGCATCATGGTACCGAGCCAGGGGGAACCGATGTAATTGCTGCCCTTAATAAAAAGGCGCCTGTCGTTTATGAGCCAGCCCTTATTGTCGGGCTGCTCGACGATTTTGCGCAGCCCGGTGCGGGTTACCGCCGTGTCCATTAAGCCGTTTGCATCCCGCAACGCCACGCGAACGGTATACAGGTGGGGTTTCCCCGTGCCGATCGGCCACCACAGCTTTGCCTTCGGCATGGGCAGCGTCACCTGCACGGAATGGGCACCGCTTTCGAGAGTAACCGGAAAGTCAGCCTGATAGGGCCTGCCGCTGAAGTTGGCGGGCGTGGCGGTGAGCCGCACGGTCGCCGGGCCCTGATCGAGCGCGCGATAGCGAATCTCCGCTTTTAGCGTCGGGCGAGTCAGCCCCTGCGACCAGTCGGGCCGCAGGATGGTCTCATCAAGGGTGGCGCCCCGGCTAAGGTGCAGCCGGACCGGGGCCCAGATGCCGCCCGAGTTAGCGTCCTGTCCTTCCGGCGACCAGGCGCCACCGGGACGCGTGTCATGCTGATTCAGAACCCCCTTCATGGCCGTTTTATGCAAAGGCCAGATCGTGTGCGGATCTTCGTAGGGGCTGTCAACCCTGACGACGAGCCGGTTGTGACGTTGTAACGCCGGGCTGGCGTCCAGCGAAAAACGCTGAAAGTAGCCCTCATGCTTGCCCAGCGGCTGGCCGTTCAGGGTCACCTCGGCCAGGTAATCGACGCCGTCAAACACCAGGGTACTCATCACGTCAGGGGGCTGCACGGGCAGGGAAAACGCGTGCTTGTACCACAGCGCGCCCTGATGATCGTACCCGGCACTGTACCAGTTGGCAGGAACCTGAAGCGGGTGCCAGCCTGATGCGGCAGGACGTGCGCTGTCATTGGCATCCTGAACCTGCCATTCTCCGGCCAGAGACCAACTGACCGGCGCAGAGTTCGCCACCGCGTGGGTGGTCAACAGGGCAACGAGCAGCGTGCAGTTGCGAGCGTTCATTTGTTTACCCCGCGCGCGTTGAGCCACGCCATCAGGCGCAGCGATTCCTGGCGAAGATTTTCTTTCAGGGCCGCAAGCTGGCGCCCATCCAGCGTATGCGCGTCGCTTTCCAGCACCTGCAACTGCTGTGCGAGCGTGCTGAAGTCCAGGGTGACGGCTTCTCCGCGCAGCTTGTGGGCCGCTCGTCGCAGCGCCTCGCGGTCGTTGCTGTCGATCGCCTGGGTAATGGTTTTGATTGCTTCATTTAGCCCTTCGCCAAACAGGGCCAGCAGCTCCTGTACCAGGGTGGGATCGTCAGCGCACTGCTTCAGCAGGCGTGCTTCATCCGGAAAACCGGAGGCGTCTTCGTGGTGCTGGAGCACGCGGGCAATCTCTTCAGCGAGACGCTCCTGGCTAATGGGTTTGGCAATATAGCCGTCGAACCCCATGTTCAGGCAGCGCTCTTTATCCCCCTGCATGGCGTGTGCGGTCATGGCGACGGTGGGTTGAGGCGGTCCGGGCCGGGACTGCTCTTCTTCACGAAGCAGGCGAATGGCGGTCTCACCGTCCATCTCTGGCATCTGAAGGTCGATCAGTAAAACGTCCCACGTATCCGCGCGCCAGCGTTCCAGCAGCGCGACGCCATTGTCGACGATCTGACAGCTATGGCCGAGCCGCTCGAGCAGGCGCGCGGCGACCTTCTGGTTGACCAGATTATCTTCAGCCAGCAGGATCCGCAGGCCCGTGGCTGCAGGCGAGGCGACAGGCGCGGGCGTGCTTTCACCCACGGGTGCTGGCGAACGTTCAAACGCGGCGGCAATCGCCTGATGTAATTCATCCTGGGCGATAGGCTTATGCAGATAGTTCTTGATTCCGATCCGCTTCAGCATATTGATATCAAAATGTCGGCTCATGGAGCTCAGCATGATGATATGACTTTCAGCAACCTGCGGCAGAACCGAAAGCTCAAGGGCCAGAGACACGCCGTCCATATCCGGCATCTGCGCGTCCAGCAGGATCAGGGGCCACGCTGTTCCCGTTCTAACCCGATCAATGGCCTCGCTGGCGTTGTTAACGCAGGTGGGTTTCAGTCCCATCTGGCTGAGCATCGCGGCCAGCAGCCGCAGGTTGGTCGCGTTATCATCAACCACCAGTACGGGTTCACCGTTAAAGCGCTGGCTATGTGGGCGCTCTCCGGGCGCAAGGGTCTGCGCCGCCAGGGGCAGCGAGAACGAAAATTCGCTGCCTTTTCCCGGCTCGCTGGAGACCGTTAATTCGCCCCCCATGGCCGCAACCAGTCTTGCCGAGATGGTTAGCCCGAGCCCCGTACCGCCATAGCGGCGGGTGGTTGAGTTATCCGCCTGGCTGAAGGCTTCAAAAATGGCCTTCTGCTTATCTGCCGGTATGCCAATGCCGCTGTCGCGCACGCGAAAACGCCATCGATTCGCGCTATCGCCGGGCTCAACAACCAGGATGACTTCTCCCTGATGGGTAAATTTCAGCGCGTTGCCCAGCAGATTGGTCAGGATTTGCCGCAGCCGCGCGCCGTCAACCAGCAGCACGTCGGGAACGTCGGGCGCAATATCAACCAGCAGCTCGATGCCTTTTTCGCTCGCCCCCGGCATGTGCGGGCGAATGAGCGACTGAATAAAGGGGCGGACAGGTACGGGTTCCGTCTCCAGCTCCACTTTGCCGGCTTCAATTCGGGAAAAGTCGAGAATATCGTTGATGATATGCAGAAGCGACTGGGCAGAGCTCATCACCAGGGTCAGATAGTCACGCTGATCGGCACTCAGAGACGTATCCAGGCACAGCTGGGTCATGCCGATAATGCCGTTCATCGGGGTACGAATTTCATGGCTCATATTCGCCAGAAACGCGCTTTTTGCCTCATTGGCTTTTTGTGCCTCAATGGCCGAGGCGAACGCCTGAATTTCAGCCTCTTTGCGCCGCGTAATATCCTGCAGCGTGCCAATAACGCGCTCTGCGTTTCCCTCAATGGAGAGCGTAACCACCTGGCCGGACAGCAGCATCCAGCGCAGCCCTTCGGTAGGGTGATGCACGCGAATTTCACATTCAAAGACCGGACGATGATCCTGCTTCGAAGCGTGCAGCGCCTTGCGTAGCGCTGCGCGATCGTCCTCGTGGACCTGATTGAGGAGAAAACGCACCGGATATCGCCACTGTGTGCGCGACTGGCCCAGCATGGCAAGCAGGGTATCGTTGACCTGGAGCGTGTCGCCGGAAACCTGCCAGTCCCAGATCCCGATATGAATGGATTCCGCCGTCAGCAGAAAGTCGTCATGCAGCTGGTGGCGCGCGCGCTGCGCTTCATCCAGCTCCGTAACATCGCTGTGCAGGCTGACAATACCACCGTCCGCAAGCCGCTGATGCTGGACGAAGATCCGCCGCTGGCCCGCCTGGCGCACCTCGCAGTGTTTATCCTGCCGACAGTTGCGCACGATCGACTCGCGCAGCGTCTGCCGCAGGCCGGGGTCGACGTTGTAAACGGCATCGATAAAGCGTTCCGCCAGCGCCTCAAGTGTCGTTCCCACCGTCAGCCACGGGGTTATGACCGGATAAAACAGGGCCACGTTGTGATTCCAGGCCTGAAGGCGTTCCTCGCGGTCATAAATCATGACGGCGGCCGGCAGCGCGTTAAGATCGTACGTGAATGAACTCATCGTGATTCCCCCTACGCGCGGTAGTGCAGTTCTGCCTGTCGGCGAAGGTATTCCAGCCCGGGCGCGATCGCCATGGCCCAGGCGGTGAGGATCTCATCGTCGCACTGCGGATCGCGCAGGCTCACCGCGTTCAACATCGCTTCGCGCCAAAGGGCAAAAAACCGCGGGGGAAGGTGGAGGCCGTCGTCGCTTTGCTCCCGCGCCAGGCGCTCGAGAAAATCAGGGACGATCAGGGCGCCGTCGACCGCAAGCATGGCGAAGAAGCTTTTAAACAGGGTCTGCTGACCCTCCCGATCCGGCAGACGAGAAAAATGCGCCTCGGTTTCGGGTGACATATGGACGAAGGCGTCATAGAACGTCTGAAAAAACGCGGTTTTTTCATTATTCGGAAAGACGCGGTTCAGGCTTGATTCAAACAGATCGCGATAGAACTTCACGGCGTCCTCCTTATGGTGCTTTCGCCCGGCAGACAGTGCCCGATGGGCGTGTATTGCTCCGCCAGACGGCGTGAGAAGTAGCTCTCTTTCTTCGACCAACGCACGTCAAACAGAGGCCCGGCGTTGTGTTTAAAGAAGAGGGCTTCCAGCACCGTGGCGTTGGTCGAGAGGGTTAAGGCAGCGTTGGTATCGCCCGTGGCTTCCTGACGGCCTTCATACCAGCCTTTCTGCGGATCGTTAAGGTGTTTGGTGACCGTCATCAGCACGTCGGTGTACGGGGTGTCCCACAGGGCCCACAGGGCAAAAACCGCTTTGGTCGATACCTGTGCGAAACGGGTGTAGTCCCGGCCATCGTCTCCGACTGAGTTCCAGGCATAGCCATTTCCCCAGACGGTATCCTGGATATGCCAGGGCGCCTGAGAGAGCGTGAAATCTGCCCTGGCCGTCAGGATTTTATCGGTCTCCCAGCGGGTCTTCTGGCTCAGCCAGACGTTTTCGGCCTGCTTGCGCAGACGCTGTTGCAGATCGGCCGCAACGCCTTCTGGCTCCCAGCCAAACTCCAGGCCCGGCAGCATATAGGGAAGGGTGGTAATCAGAGAGGGCTGCCACGTGGTGCGCGGATCGCGGGCATCGACGGCCAGACGCCGCTGGGCGATGATGACGTGGTGCGCCGGGGGCGTAAACGCTTTATCCGGGGAAAATCCCCACAGCTGAAACGCCGTCGCGGCATATTCACTTTCGCCCAGCCGCAGTTCCTCCCGCACGACCGGCAGACCGTTTTGCAGGGAAGAGGACCACAGTTCGCCTTCGCTATCGATGACCGGGCAGAAATTCCAGCGCAGGATAATTTTATCCAGGTATTCGCTGTACTGCGGCTCCCGCTCTGCGGTAAGGCGCAGGGCGAGCATCAGACGCGCCATGTCGCGCGCGGACCAGCCGTTTTTGCTGGGCTTGCCGCTAAAGTCGACTGGCGTCGCCGTCTGGCTGGAATAGAGTCGACCCGGCGTTCGGGCATCGGTCAGCATCAGGCGGTTAAGGGTGCCCATGAGACGGGTTAAGCGAGCGTCATACTCGGCGTCCTCAATCAGCCCCAGCTCTTTTGCCGCCAGCAGGGCGATAAGCGTATCGCCCATTTGCCAGAGCGTGACGCGGGGCTGTTTGTCGCTCCCGTTGACCAGGCCCGTTTGCGGCTGGGTATTATTGACGAAATAGCGCCAGGCGATCGTCGCCCACGTCTGCTCTTCCGGCGTCAGGGCGGCGATACGCGCGCTGGAGTGCCAGCCGCCGTGGATTAGCCAGCGCCAGCCTGCGCCCTGATGGCCAAACAGGGCAAAGATGACCCCGCCTGCAAGGAGTAATCCCGCGAGCCCTCTGGCTAAGGTTTTAAGCATTGCGCAGTCACCGGAGGCAGTTTAACGGGCTCGTCCACGCTGCATGACGCGCACTGACAGGCCTGACAGGCGGGTTTGGTTCGCTGCGTGACGCCGGTCCGGTCGCACCAGCTTTTTACGGCCGGTGTGCTGCTAAGGAACGGACGGCTGCGCAGCGCGTTGTTCTCTTCAAACTGATCGAGCAGCTTGCGATCCCACAGCGAGGGGGCAAAATCCTTGCTCTTTGGGTTGTCGGTGTTGAAGGCCAGCAGTTTTCCCTCTTTCTTGAACAGCAGGGCTTCCAGCATGATGCCGTTATTGTTCGCGGTGAACTCTTTGATCGGGCCGTCACCGTTTTCATACAGCCCTTCGTAGTAGCCTTTTCCCTCTTCGTTGGCATTCTCAATCGTATTCAGCAGGCGGTCGGTATAGGGGGAGTTCCACAGCACCCACATGCCCAGCGCCGCCTTCAGCGATATCGCGGCAGCGTTGGGGACGAACTGGCCTTTATCGGTAATGGTGTTCCAGTTGTATCCGTCGCTGAAGACGGTGTCATAGACGAAGTAAGGGGCCTTATCGAGCTGGTGCTCGGAGCGCGCGGTGAGGACGCCGGTAATGGTATAGCGGTTCTCCTGAGCCTGATAAACGCGGTCAGCAAAGTTTTTCATCCACGTCAGGGAGTAGTCGCGCGGGGCGTTATCCCGGTCGGTCGGTTTATCAAAGCCGAACTCCAGCCCGTAGAGCAGGTAGGATTCCGTCACCACGTAGTTATGCTGCGACGTGTTGCGCGGGTCGCGCGTATCGTACGGGACCAGCACGCAGTAGATTTCGGCCAGCTCATAAGGCTGCGGACGGCTGGCTTTACAGGTATTAAACCCCCAAAGCTGGAACCCGGCCGCGCCGTACTCTTCATAGCCCAGCCGACCTTCCTGAACGTACTTCGGCTGGCCGTTCTCGAGATAGGCCCCGTACAGCGTGCCGCAGGGGTCGATCGCATGGCTGAAATCCCAGCCGAGCACCACGTTATCAATGCTGTTGCCGTATTCCGGATAGCGCTCTTTGACGATTTTCAGCCAGACCAGCATTCGCCCGATATCCAGCGCCGAGAAGCCAATTTCGCCGGGCTTGTTGGTGTAGTCCACCTTCTGGGCGCTGATGGTGTTATAGGCCTTGTTGGGCAGCTCGTTGCGGAACAGTACCAGGGTGTTTAACGTGGCGAGAAATTTCAGCATCCGGCGGTCAAATTCCGCTTTATCAATGATCCCGAGCTCGCGCGCCGCCGTCAGGGCGGCCAGATAGGAGGCGCTGTCCCACATGGTGGTGGAGGGAAATTTGTTGACCGCATTCACCAGGCCCGTCGTGGGCTGATAGTTGGTGACGAAATACTGCCAGGCGTTTTTCGCGATGGTCTTCTCTCGGGCCGTCAGCTCGCCGCTGCGCGGGGAGTAACCTGATGCAGGAAGCTCGGTGTCCGCACGCACGGTCGATAACGCCAGCCAGCAGATCGTTATTCCCGTGAGCAGGTGGAAAAGGATCGGGGATCGTGGCTTCATGGCGTTGCTCCTGCTGAGGGGGAAGTGTAGAGGCAGGCCAGACAGAGCATCTGACCATGCGCGATGTAAGACAGACTTTCCAGCACAATGGCATTGGTATCGGCGTCCACGACGGCATTGACGCTGTTGTTGAGATTTAATCCGCGCTGCCAGCCTTTACCCGGTACCTGAAGCGGCAGAACCTGCTGGCGCAGCGCTTCGCTCCAGCTGTTGCGGAACAGGGCATACCAGGCAAACGCGGTGCGGGTGGAGGTAATTGCCACTTTCTCCGGCACCTCGTCGCGCAGGTTGCGCGCCTGTACCGGCTGCCTGTTCGGCAGATCGTTGACGTAATCCGGCGCCGGTTCGGCGTAATCCGTGCTGACAGGCTGTTTTGGGCTGCGCAGGCTATGACGCCGCTGCTGGATCTGCATAATCCGCCACGCAATCTCAGCGCTCTGCGCGTCAAAGCCCAGTTCAAGGCCGGTTAACAGGTAGGGGAGACTGATCAGGGAGGTTTGCTTGCCCCATGGCGTGCGAAGCCCTTCATCCGGCACCATCACGCCATCCAGATCGATCATCTTTTGCCCTTCAGGCGGGTTGGTCACCGCGAGGCCTGCCGCGCTGTCAATCAGGCGCAGCGTATGGCTGGCATAGAGACGGTAGCCAAAACTGTCCCGCTGTTCATCATCGGTCAGCGTCCAGTGATGGAGCGGCACGGCCGCCTGGCTTTGGACGTTATGTTCAATCAGAGCGCCGGTGTTCCAGAGGCTGAAGAGATCATGGATAGCCGCCGCGTGCTGAGGATAGCGCCACAGGAGGGTCTGAAGCGCCGTCAGCAGGCGGCTCAGCCCAATTGCCGAGGCGTCGGATTTGCCGAGGATTTTCAGGGTATCCGCATGGTAATACGCGGCTGGCAGGCCTCGCTCGTTGAGCGGCAGCTGCCCCAGCGCGAACAGGGCCGTACCGATCCTCTCGTCGAACTCATCGGCGGAAATAATGTTGAGCTGCTCTGCGGCAGCGGTCGCAAACAGGTAGCTTCCCACGCTCCAGAGGCTCAGCCAGGGTTCACCGTCGCTGGCATTCGCCAGCCCGTTTGGCTGGGTATTATTCACGTAGTATTGCCAGGCGACCCGCGCCCAGATGGCTTCGTCATAGGTCAGGGCGCGTTTCGCAGGCAGCGGCGGGAAGTCTTTGCTGAGCGCGATGCCGCCGCTGCTTTCCACGCGCGTGGGCATCTGTTTCTCCACCCAGACCACAATGGCAAAGCCGAGCAGGAACCCGAGCAAAATGGTGAGGTAGCTGCGCGCGGGCAGCAGGGCATCACGTATCCTCATTGGGTGACCTCATCCTCTTCGGCGGGCGTCCACATGGCCGCGAAAATCAGCGGCAGCATGGCGGCGATGTTCACCCCTCCCCAGAAAATATTGATGACGTAGCCGGAGGGGTCGTCCACCTGTCCACGCGCCACCTGAATACCGCCCCAGATAAGCCCTGCGAGGGTCAGCACCACAATGGCAATCTGCGGCTTCACCAGGTAGAGAAAACGGCCCGTCTGCCGCTCTTTTGGCGTGACGTGAAATTTGATCTGCTCGCCCCGCAGCACGGTATTGAGCGCGCGCAGGTTCATGGAAAAGAAGGAGAGGTAAGAGGCCCTGCCGTCCCAGGCCGAGATCCCCCATGTCCCGAACATAAACGCCAGTTCAGAGAAGATAAAAAAGGGGAGAAAGTGGAGGTAGAACGGCGTCGACCATGCGGATACCGGCGGAATGCCGGTGAACAGATAGATAATGGGCGAAATCAAAAATACCGTGTTCCACACGCAGGCCATGTAAGACCAGAAGGTGGTGGCATACATTAGCGTCTGGGGGAGGGAAAGCCGGAAGCGGCGACGGCTGAAGATATTGTCATGGAACAAAATATCCAGCGAGCCGGCAGCGTATTTAAAGCGCTGGATCATCCAGGTCAGCATATCCTGCGGAGAGAGCATCTTCGACTCCACCCGCGGATGCATGACCGAGCGCCAGCGTCGCGCGGCGTCACCGTGCAGCAGCACCGAGGTGTAAATATCTTCCGAGACGTGAAATTTGTAGGGGGTGAGCTCGGTGTCAAACGCCACGTGCGGGCGCATCGCCTCCTGCAGCGCTTCGCGGGCTTCTTCATCGCGGATGTCGCGGGTGTGGCGATGGATCTCCTCTTCGACGGACCAGACGTAGCTTCTCAGCGCGGCCTGCATGACCGCCTCGCGCCGGTGGATGGAGGCCGCGCCGCAGCAGAAAGCCGCGTTCGCCCAGTTGCGCCGCCGCAGGATCACGTCATAGAACATGCGCGGATCGTTAAAAAACGGGTCGCGGCCTACGGTCACCGGGCCAACACACTTTTGAATCAGCCAGCCCAGACCGTAGCCCACTTTTCCGGCTTTTCGCTGGCCCCAGCGTGACAGATTTTCTCCTTCCGGAAGGTCGAAGAACCACTGCGGCGTCTGCACCCAGGCCACGTCCGGATCGCGAAAATAGCCCAGCGTATGGCTGAGAAGGGTGGGAAATACGCGGGTATCGGCGTCGCAGATAACAATGAAATCACCGTCGGTTTGCTCAAGACCGTTGCGCAGGTTGCCGGCCTTAAAGCCGATGTTGGTCTGGCGGCTGATATAGTTAACGCCTTCCTCGTCGCAGACGGCTTTCATCTCCGGGCGGCGGCCGTCATCAAGCACGTGGATCCGGTAGTCAATCGGGTACGGGTAGGCCATCTTCAGGGCGTCGCGAATGGACAGCCTGACCAGCTCGGTGTCTTCCGAGTAGGTGGCAATGAACAAATCCACTTTAACAGGACGAGGTTCTACGGCCTCTTCCGGAAACAGGCATTCGTTGATTTCGCCGGGGGGCGGACACTGGGGGGGATCCTGTTCTTTCCATAAGTTGATGGTAAACAGCACGGTCCCTATCCACGCCAGCGTTTCGGCGAGGACCAGCGGTATGGCATACCATAGTGCGTCAGTATTCAGGGAGGCGGTCCAACGCCAGTAAATATAATTTGCACCCAGAATAAGCGCCGCGACCGCTAATACCTGCCAGGTCATCATGACCCAACGCGGTGTTGTTAACGGTTCCGGAGGACGACGATGTTCAAAACGGGAAAAATAAAAATCCATAGTTCCGGCGTTCCTGATTCCGTGAAAATGCAGACCCATTCTGCTGCGCAGACAGTTGCCCAAAAGCGAAAGAAAATAGCGAGTAAACAAGATTTAAGATAAGTGTAGAACGCCGAATAAAAGTGTCCAGCGTCGTTTTTATTAATATGTAGCAGTTATTAATTTGGATTTAATTCTGCTTAATATATTTCATATGCCGGTGATAAATTGCAGTTACTATTCCTTTAGACTATCTACTTTATTTAGACCTTAATTTTCGTTTTCAGGCAAAGGACACCCTATGAGCCATGCTGCGCCGTCTATTTCGCAAGAAGATGACTCTAAATCAATGACATGGAGTTATGTCGTTGCAGGTGCCCGTGACCTGAGAATTGACTTTATGCGCGGCATTGCCCTCGTCATGATGGTCGTGGCGCATACGGAGGTGATGTCGATATTTAATATATTCTCTTGGGAGCGTTTTGGGTTAACAACAGGTGCAGAAGGCTTTGTCATTCTCTCCGGGTTTATGCTGGGAATGCTGAATCGCGCGCGTCTGCAAAAAGTGGTTTTGCTTACGGTTTCCTGGGGACTTTATCTCAGGGCATGGAAAATATATCGCGTAAATATCATTATCATAGTGTCGTTTATTCTGCTGGCCTATATCCCACATATTAACGTTTTCGAGGTCACCCATTTTACCGACCGCTTTTCGGGTCAAAGCTGGTCGCTTTATCCTGTGACGCCGCAAATTAAAGAGACCTGGTTCAACATTATTCTCTATTTGCAGATCGGCCCCCACCAGACGCAAATTCTCGGACTCTATATCTTTTTGCTGCTACTCAGCCCGCTATTTTTAGGGATGCTGCAGAAAGGAAAAGTCTGGTGGCTGTTAGGGCTGTCGCTGCTGGTGTACAGCCTGTGGCAGCGGTGGCCGCTTCGGCTGACGCCGTCGGAATTCGAATTTGCCTTCCCGCTGCTCGCCTGGCAGTTCATCTTTGTGCTGGGCATGGCCAGCGGCTGGTATAAAGCCGAACTGCTCTCGTTCGCCCGGACGCCCCCGGGGAAAGGGGTGGTGGTGGCGCTGGTCATGGTGTCGCTGGTGCTGGGATTTGTCGCCCAGAACCATACCAACCCGTTTATGCCGCCCGCGCTGCTGATGCACGTCATCCCGCCTGACAGCTTCAATTCGTTTTATCACACCTGGGCGGCGAAGAATGGGCTGGGGCCAGTGCGGGTATTAAACGATATCGCCCTGATGGTCACCGTCTACCTGGTGCTGACGTATTGCTGGACGCCGCTCAACCGCCTGCTGGGATGGTTCCTCATCCCGCTAGGGCAGCACTCGCTCTATACCTTTATTTTGCATGTTTACGTGGTGCTGCTGGTGAGTCAGTTCATCACCTTCGATTTATGGCGTCACGCCTGGATAGAGAACACGTTAGTGCATGCGGCGGCACTGGGTATTTTGTGGCTGATGGCAAAATACGACGTCGGCGCACGCTGGATACCTAACTAAGGATGGCGGTTATGCGCGAAAAATGGCTTCTGGCGGGCGTGCTGCTCGCCGCGATACCCACCGCGGAGGCGGCGCAAAGCAGTGATAAAGAAACCCTGCGCGATAAGAACGGTGAACCCGTTCAGGCAGGCGTTTTTACCAGCCGTTGGGGGCGCCTGTTCTCGGGTAACGACAAGAAATTCTCAGGTGCGCTGAGCTTTAGCTCGGGACTGAAAGAGCAGTGGATGAGCATTCCTAACAGTTCAGACACCGCCACGGAAAAGAAAAAGATTAACCAGACGCTGAATCTCAGCCTACAGTATTCCCCCTACAGCTTCTGGTTTGCCAACATTACGTCCCGACTGCCGGTCAGAGACACCAGCCGCTACACCGCCGATTTTCGCTACAGCTTCGGCTACGATGACTGGCACGCCAACACCGTGAGTCTGGTTTACAGCAACTACGGCGATAACCATTTCTGGACATCGGGCAGCCGACGACACACCTATTTCGAACAGGGCGCCTTCACGCTGGCCTATAAGTTTTCGCTACCGAAACCGGTTGAAAACACGCTCCTGATTAATAAAGGGGATTCCATCATTTGCCAGGTCGGGTACAGCTGGGTACCGCGCTACTACGACCTCAGCAGCGATGACATCCGCAAAAATAAAAACGTCATGCTCGGCGGCTGCGGCTACACCTTCAAACAACATTTCTTCGTTCGCGCGACGGCATTCTGGTTCCCGGACAGCAGCCAGCAGCAGCCCTGGAACGGCGATTACAGCTACAGCTTCGGTTATGCCGGCTATACGCCGGGTTCGTTCTCCATCCAGTACGCGAACTATGCGGGAACGCGCTATCCGGGGCACGGCAACGGGAATGCAAAATTCAGGGAAGGGACCGTGAGCCTCATCTGGTTCTTACCGCTTTAGGAGGGATGTATGTCGGCGCTGCACGTGTTAATCGTTGAAGATTCGCTGATTTATCGTCGGTTACTCTCCCGAATGCTCACCCAGTGGGGATTTATCGTGAGCGAGGCGGAAAATGGTGTCGACGCGCTGGAAATCTTGTCCAGCCAGCCGGTCAGCATGGTGATAAGCGACTGGGAAATGCCGGAAATGGACGGACTGACGCTGTGTCAGACCATCCGCAACCGTCAGTTTGGCCGCTACGTGTATATCATCCTGTTGACGGCCCGCGAGAATGCCGGGGACGTGACGCAGGGGTTTGATGCCGGAGCGGATGATTTTTTGAGTAAGCCCGTTGAGCAGGCTGAACTGCGGGCGCGGCTCCATGCCGGGGTCCGTATCCTGACGCTGGAGGCGACCCTCGCGGCGCACAACAAGCGCCTGAGTGAAGCGTTGCATCAGATTGAAAAAGATCTGGAACTGGCTGCGCGCGTTCAGCACTCGGTGCTGCCTTCACGCCGCTTACGCTATGGCGACTACTTCTCCGACTGGCTTTTCCTGCCGTCAGCCTGGGTTTCGGGCGATGTGTTCAATATTTTCCCTCTGGATTCACATCTGGGATTCTATTGCGTTGATGTCTCGGGTCACGGCGTGGGGGCCGCGATGATGTCCCTCGCGGTGGCTCGCCAGTTTTTACATGGCCGGGTGGTGGATCGCTTTCTGTTTACCGAAGAGGGGGGGATTCAGTCACCTGCGGAGGTTGTCAGGATGTTGAACAGCCGCTTTTGCAGTGAAGAGAGCGACATCACCAGTTATTTCACGCTCATTTACGGCGTGATCGATCCAGAGACTGGTGAAGGGTGGCTGTGCCAGGCCGGGCATCCTACTCCCTTCATTGTGAATGCGGACAGCGCCGTCACGTCCGTGGGCGATGGCGGACCGCCGGTCGGGCTAATCCCGGATCTGAGCTGGGAAGACGTCGCGTTTACCCTCCATCCAGGGGATCGCTTATGCTTATTCAGTGACGGTATTACCGAGTGTGAGAACGTCAGCGGCGAGCAGTTTGGCCCGCAACGTCTCGAACGCTGGCTTCATGAGCATGCCCGGCTCCCCGTTGACCAGCTCCTGCCGCGGTTCGGTGACCACCTGACCGGCTGGCGCAATGCAAACCGTGATGAACCGATCGCCTTAACCGATGACGTGTCACTGCTCGTGATTGAGCGTCAGGGAGAACAGAATGATAATTAACACCGAACGATTACCGCATGCCAACATTCTCACGCCCGCGGTCCGACGGCTGGACGCCTCCGTTGCTGCGACGTTTAAAGCGTCCGTGACGGAGGAAATCGGCAGCGATCGTAAAGCCTTAATCGTCGACTTTAGCAAAGTGGATTTCATCGACAGCAGCGGGCTGGGGATGCTGGTGTCGTTGTTTAAGCTGATGAACGGAAAAGGCGACATGGCGCTGTGCTCTCTGAACCCCGGGATCATGAACATGTTCACCCTGACCCGAATGGATCGCATCTTCCGTATCTATCCGGATAAACATAGCGCGCTTGCACAGCTGGGGCAGTAGATGCAGAGGCCAGAGCATGCTGAATTTCCGGCGGCGATCGCGTCCCTGACGCCGCTGTCCGACTGGCTGAGAGACAGGCTGAGCGCGCTTCCCGTCGATGACGAGTGGCGTTTCGCCTTCGATCTCGCCGTTTGTGAAGTGGCAACGAATATCATCCGCTACGCGCTTCATGAGGATAATTCGAGCGTCTTTAGCGTACAGTTCGCCATCCGCGGCAATGACGTCTGCCTTGTTTTTACCGACGCGGGTGACGCGTTCCCGCAGGAGCGTCTTGAGATCGCCCGGCGAGACCGTTTCTGCGAAATGTCGCCGCTGCTCGAGAGCGGCAGGGGGCTGATGCTCATATTGCTGAGCGTCGATCGTTTCACTGTTGAACGCGTGGCGGGTAAAAATATCGCCACGCTTGAAAAGAAAATACGCGTATGACCTGCGGGCCATACGCGCGTGATTTTATTTCTTATCGGCAAACAGCTCCGGCGCCCACGGACGTGGATCTACTTCCATAAACGGCGCGCGCTCGAAGCGGTCCTTCAGCGCCCACGGCACCGTGCAGTCGAAGATCGTCTTGCAGGAAATGCCGTTGCCGCGAATCGAGGTGCTGTAATCCGGCGACTGGGACGGATCCAGCTGGTGGCCGCGGATCCCCGGAATATTGGTGATGCTCATATCGCCCTGCATGCGCGTCGTCATCGCCCACAGGATGTCGTCGCTGTCGAAAATATCCACATCTTCGTCGACAAGAATAATGTTTTTCAGCTCCGAATAGGTGGCTAAGGCGATGAGCGCCGCCTGGCCCTGGCGTCCTTCGTCTGACGGCTGGCGTTTTTTCACCTGCAATATGCCGAGGAACTTACCGCCGCCCGCGGTATGGGCATAGACGTTTTGCAGGAAGCCCGGAATTGCCTCTTCAACGGCATTACGGATGCTGGCCTCGGTCGGCAGTCCGGCCAGCGTGGTATGTTCTTCCCCCGGTCCCACCAGCGTCTGCAGGATCGCGTGGTTGCGCATGGTCACGGCTTTCACTTTGATCACCGGCAGGGAGGGATTCGCCTCACCGCAATAGCCCGGGAACTCCGGCATCGCGTGGCCAGTGTTGGTATGCTGATCCTCTCTTACGCGCACGCCCGGAAGCAGTTCGCCTTCGATGATGATTTCCGCCCGTGCGATGGCTTTCTCTTTGACCTCCACGCCCTGCACCAGCTCGACCGGCTGCTGGCGCAGCGCCCCGGCGACGCCCAGCTCGTTGTAGCCAAACGGCGTGGTAGGGGCCTCAAAGCATGCGCCGATATAGATGGCGGGGTCGAGACCCATGTTGATCGTCACCGGCAGCGGTTTTCCGGCATCCTCCGCTTTTTTACGGAAGACTTCGATATGTCGCCCGGCGGCAAGGAACATGGAAAGCTCGTCGCGCTCCTGCACGCAGAGGCGGTGAATGGTGACATCCGTCAGCGAGCTGTCTTCCGGATCGCTTGCCAGCACCAGCCCCAGGCAGAAAAACGGACCGGCATCAATTGGCGTATTGGTCGGTGCCGGAAGCAATTTGCGAAGATCGAAGTCAGGATCGTCAGCGTAGAAGACCTGTTCCTGGCAGGGGGCCTGCGAGGCCGGAACGACAACCGGTGCGACCGGCTTTTTCACCGCCTGGCCAACGTGTTTTGCCAGTTCAGACGGTTCGCAGCCTAACAGCAGCGCCGCGCGCTCGCGGCTGGCGTGCATGCCCACCAGAATGCGGGAGCCCGGATAGCCCTTAACGCTGTTGAACATCATGGCCGGACCCGAGCGGGTCGGACGTTTTACCGTGCCGCCTGCGCCGATATGGCGGTAGACACCCGCCAGTTCCGCGTTGGGATCGACCGGATGATCGGTTTCAATATACTGGCCTTTGTGGCGCCGCAGTAAGGCGATGGCGCTGCGGAGATCGTTGACTTGGTTTTCCATATTTTGCTCCCTCGGTTGAATACCTCCATTTTTATGGCAAAGACCAATATCATCAATTTCATCATTTCTGTTAAATTGATAAGAAAATTTATATCAATACAGGGAGACGTCTCGTGCAGTTTCGTCAGATGCGCCACTTCATTGTCGTTGCCGAAGAGCTCCACATGCACCGGGCCGCCGAGCGTCTAAACATCGCCCAACCGGCGCTGAGCCAGCAGATAAAGGCGCTGGAAGAACGTTTAGGCGTCACGCTTTTCAGCCGGGCGAACCGCCGCTTAACCCTGACGCCCGCGGGCGAAGCGTTTCTGGTCAAAGCCCGGCTTGCCATCTCGTTGACCGAGCAGGCGGTGCTGGATGCCAGACAAACGGCACGGGGCGAGCAGGGGGAGTTAAACCTGGGGTGCGTGTCGAGTGCGATGTTTGACGGCAGGCTACCCGCCGCGCTGCGCCAGATGCATAGCCGCTGGCCGGCCATTACCATGTCCCTGATGACGGGAAATGTGCAGACGCTCTACGCCGCCGTGCAGAGCAACCAGCTGGACGTGGCCATCATCCGCGCGCCGCTGCCGTCGCTGCCTGACGATCTGCAAAGCCGGCCGTTCACCTCGGAGAAAACGGTGCTGGCGCTCTCTCGTCAGCATCCGCTCGCCGGATCGTCCGCGCTGACGCTTTCGTCGGTGAAAGACGAAAAATGGATCTCGCTGCGCGATCCGGAGGGAATGGGGCTGGAGCAGTACTTCTATGACGCCTGCAGCGGGGCGGGCTTTCAGCCGGACGTGGTGCAAAATGCGACCGACGTGCCCACGGTGATAAGCCTTGTTGCGGCCGGATTTGGGCTGGCGCTGCTGCCCGCGTCGGCAAAGGCAGTGAGCGTTGAGAATGTCGTCTACGTGGACATCCTCGACCGGCTGCGGGAGAGCGAACTCACCCTGGTTTGCCACCGGATTATTCGTTCAGAAGTGCTTAAAAAGTTTCTGGTCACGCTCGATCACACCTGACGTCCGGCAGCCCGCAGCAGCTGCCCGCGCAGCCAGGCGTTCGCCGGATCCTGGCTGTTTTTCGGGTGCCAGTACATGTTGATGGTTATCGGCTGGAGCGGCAGCGGCGGTGGGAAAATATCCAGCGTGCTGGCAAACTGCTTCAGCATCCGTTCCGGCAGGGTACATACCAGGTCGGTACCGGCAACTAGCGCAGGCGCCATAGCGTAGCTCTGGGTGGACATGGCAACGTGTCGCTGATAGCCCAGCCCGGCGAGGGTTTGGTCGATAAATCCGGTAAAGGGATCTCCCGCCGACGACACCACCAGATGGGAAAGCGCGCAGTAACTTTCCAAATCTAACGAACCTGTTCCACGCGGATGAGCTTTGCGCTGGGCGGTGGCAAACGCGTCGTCGAGAAGTTTGCGCCTCACCCATCCGTCATGGGCGCCCGCGCTCACGCCGATGTAGATATCCACATCACCGTTTTCCAGCTGCTGCGGCAGGTCTACCATCTCCGGCAGGGCGAAGCGCAGGCGGATGCCGGGGGCATCGGTACTCACCTGGTTAAGCAGCGCGGTGCCGAGCATCAGCGCCGGGTTTTCATGCAGCGCGATAACAAATGTCCGGCTGCTGGTTTGCGCCTCAAACGTGGTGGGAGCGAACATCGCGCGGATGCCGCGTATCACGCTTTCAACCTGTGGCCTCAACGCCTCCGCTCTCGGTGTGGGTAACACCCCACGTCCATGTGGGGAGGGAATAAACAGCGGCTCGCCAAAGAGCGTGCGCAGACGCGCCAGTCGGGCTGACAGCGCGGGCTGGCTGATGCCCAGCCGCGTGGCCGCATGAGTGATGTTCCTGTCCTGAAGCAGGGCGTCCAGCGCCAGGAGCAGGTCGATGTCCATGTCAGATATACGCGACATCACTCTACTTCGCGCCGCTGGCGTCCCGGTTGGTATAGGTGACAGGGATCCAGGCATAGCCGCCTTTCTCACCTTTCGTCACATAGCCGATGCCCGGGAAAGGCAGATGGGGCGCGGCAATAAGGTCTTTATTTTTCACAAAGTCAGCGAACGCATGCTCGCGTACGCTTGCCGCTTTGTTCTCATCTTCATCGTAGGTGATGGTCACCGCAGGCTGCGGGAACTGGACCGCCGCTGCGTGAATGATGTCGCCGACAAAGGCGATTTTCTCGCCTTTACTTGTCAGCGTGTAGAAGGCTGAACCCGGCGTGTGTCCGGGATGAACTGTGCCGGTCAGCCCCGGAAGAATCTCCGATGTGCCGCTAAACGGCACCACTTTACCCGCGTCAAGATAGGGTTTTAAGGTCTTCTGTGCGACATCGAAATAGTTCTTGCCGTAGCCGGTTTTCTTCTGATTGTCGTCGTTAAAGAAAAAGTCGATGTCCGGTTTGCCAACGAAAACGCGCGCGTTGCTGAACACCACCTTGCCGTCTTTCACCAGGCCGCCCGCGTGGTCGGAATGGGCGTGGGTCAGCAGAACTTCAGTGATGTCCTCGGGTTTGATTCCCTGGGTGGCGAGGCTCTCGATCAGACGTCCGCCGTTGCCGGGGCCAAAGAGCTGGCCGGAACCGGTATCCACCAGGATTTTGTGTCCGGGCATCGCAATCAGGAAGGCGTTGATGGACACTTCCGCCGGGTTGGTCTGAAAGTTTTTCGCGAGCAGTGCATCAATGTTTTGCGGCGTTGTCCGGCGCAGCAGCTTGTGCAGATCCTGCGCAACGGTCCCGTCCGTAAACGACGTTACCAGAACGTCACCGACCTGCACGCTGTAACCGCCCGCTGGTTGTTTAACGACGTGCTGCGGCGTTTCTGCCGAGGCCTGGAGCGCAGGGTAAAAAAGCAATGAACTGGAAATCAGCATGGAAAGAGCAAGTTTTTTCACGGTAAGCATACGAGTCTCCTTTGAAAGTGCTCATCATACTGCTCCGTAAAATTATAAGAACCTGCTCAGAAATGATAGGACCTATAAACGAGATAAATAGCACAGCGCAACAGCCGGGTGGTGGTGAAGCCTTTCCCGGCCCGTAAAGCATTATTTTTTCAGCGGTGCGTTCCAGCTATCCAGCGTGGCCCTGGACCAGGCACCATAAGCGGCATTTGGGAGCACAATCCAGTCGTTGCCGAAGTGTTCGGCGCTGGCTTCAACCAGCTCACGCTGCTGCTCGCTCGGTTTTTTGTTTTTGAACTGTACGGCGAAGTCCGGCAGGCTGTCGCCGAACAGCATCACGATCTGCTGCTTTTTGAGGATGCTCTGACGGCGCTCTTCCTTGCTGACCGTATCCAGCAGCACGCTCTCGTCAGATACCTGCGGCAGGCCGAGAGCGTTTAACGTCTTCAGCGTGTCGGCTTTGTTTTCCTGCATACGGTCCGAGACATAGTAGATACGGACCTTGCTTTGATTCACGTGGTCAAGAAACGCCTTCGCTCCCGGGATTAAGCCGGGTTTTCCCTGTTTTTCCCAGTCGCTCCAGGTATCCCATTTCGTATAGTCGTGACACTGCGCCATGTCGCGCACCAGCAGAGGGGTGTTATCCAGCACCGTTTCATCCAGGTCCATCACCACAGCGTAATTTTCAGGTGTTTTCAGATCTTTTAATTTTTCGTTGAAACGCTCGGTGGCAAACCGATACGTCTGCAGCTGAAGGGCCAGAATCTCTGCCGATTTCTGCTGATAGCGCAGCGCCATTTCGTACGCTTTGGGTTCACACAGCTCGCGCTCAGCGGCCGTCGCCACTGCACTCAAAACGGGTAATGCCAGCAGTAATGCCTTAGCCATTGAATTCACACTTCTTTCCTCAACACCGTGGTTAAAATCCCGAAAGCGTAATGAAGTTCAATGACAGAAATATGAAGGCTGCGGCGCTACACCAGCATGTAATACCAGAACAGGGCGACCTCGTCTTTTTCCGGTAAGGCGTTGTAGAGATACCGATCGTACCCGCCCAGGGTAAACCCGTAGTTACGGTAAAACAGACAGGCAGAGACGTTCACATTTTGTGTTTCAAGCCGTAATCCCGGCGCGTTTACGCTGCGGGCCCACACGTGCGCGGCAGCCATTAATTTTTGCGCGGCGCCGGTTCTGCGTCTGGTGCGATCAACGGCAATATAATCCACTGAAATAAATTTATTCCAGCCGATTGACGCGGTAATAAATCCGGCTAATTCACCGTCATCGGTTTCCGCAACAAGAAATATGGCGTCCGGATTAACGCAATGGTTTTCAAGCGTTTGGATGTCGAGTTCGTAGGTTTTTATCCAGGGCTCGGCGACGGCTTCAATATGCAAATCACAATGGATAAAGGGCTCTCGCGCAATGTGGCTAATGGTGAAAGAAAAGTCACAACATTCAAGACGGACGAGGTCCGTATTTAATCCTTTTCGAATCTGCATAGTATTCCCGATAGTGAGTTATTTCATAAAGAATAGACGACGCGGTTAAATCCGCTGATCTCACGCACTTGTGATCCTGAACTAAGCTTGTACTTCGTTCCGCGTAAAATGTGGGTCATTCGAGGACAATGAATGGAATTCAGGACATTTCAAAAGCAGTGGGGTGCTGAGTTTATTTCCGATGACGTGGTACGTTTTCGCGTCTGGGCAGAAGGACAGAAAGAACTTACGCTACGTCTGGCCGCCACCGACGTGCCGATGACGGCGGTGGGGCACGGCTGGTTCCAGGCGGACGTCCCCGGCGTCAGGCACGGTGCAGAGTATCAGTTTGTCCTGCAGGACGGCATGGCGGTACCCGACCCGGCATCGCGCGCGCAAAAGGGCGACGTTAACGGGCCATCGGTTGTTATCAATCCCCGACGCTATCAGCCGGTTAACCGGGACTGGGCAGGGCGGCCGTGGGAAGAGACGGTCATTTACGAGCTGCACGTCGGCACCTTTACCCCGGAGGGCACCTTCCGGGCGGCCATCGACAAGCTGCCCTATCTGGCGGAGCTCGGTATCACCCAGCTTGAAGTGATGCCCGTTTCCCAGTTTGGCGGAACCCGCGGCTGGGGCTACGACGGCGTGCTGCTGTATGCCCCGCACGCTGCCTACGGTACGCCGGAGGATTTTCACGCGTTTATCGACGCCGCGCACGGGCTGGGGCTTTCCGTGGTGCTGGATATCGTGCTCAACCACTTCGGCCCGGAGGGGAATTATCTCCCTCTGCTGTCGCCCGCGTTTTTTGATGCGGAGCGGATGACGCCGTGGGGCAACGGCATCGCTTACGAGCGCGAGCCGGTGAGGCAGTACATCACCGACGCACCGCTCTACTGGCTGACGGAGTACCGTCTGGACGGCCTGCGCTTTGATGCCATCGACCAGATTAAAGACAGCTCCGGGACGCACATTCTGGAGGAGATTGCCGCGAAGATCCGCGAGGCGATCCCGCATCGTCACGTTCACCTGACAACGGAAGACAGCCGCAACGTGATTTTCCTGCATCCGCGCGATGAACAGGGCAACACGCCGCTGTTCACCGCCGAGTGGAATGATGACTTCCACAATGCTGCCCACGTGTTTGCCACCGGCGAAACGCACGCCTACTACCAGGATTTTGCGTGTGAGCCGGAGAAAAAGTTCGCCCGTGCGCTGGCGGAAGGGTTTGTCTACCAGGGCGAGATTTCGCTGCAAACCGGGGAATCTCGCGGGGTGGAGTGCCGTACCCAGCCGCCGCAGTTCTTCGTCGATTTCATTCAGAACCACGATCAGACCGGCAATCGCGCCCAGGGGGAGCGGCTCATCACCCTCGCGGGGGCCGACAGGACGCGGGTGCTGCTTGCCGCGCTGCTGCTCTCTCCCCATATCCCGCTGCTGTTTATGGGCGAGGAGTTCGGTGAAACGCATCCGTTCCTGTTCTTCACCGATTTTCACGGCGACCTGGCAAAAGCGGTGCGGGAAGGGCGCGCGAAAGAGTTTACCGGCCACGCCGGGCACGATGAAGCCGTCCCGGATCCGAACGACGTTAACACCTTCGTTCGCTCAAAGCTCGACTGGCATAAGATTGCTACCGACGAAGGGAAAACGTGGCTGCGCTTCACCCGCCACCTGCTGACGTTGCGCCATCGCTATATCGTTCCGCTTCTGCATCAGGGCGGCATCGTTGAAGGCAAGGCGATCGAGACCGCGCCCGGCATGGTGGCGGTGAGCTGGCGCTTCCCGTCCGGGACGCTCTCTCTGGCGCTCAATATCGGCCCTAAGCCTGTCGACGTGCCCGCGCTCGCAGGGGAGACGCGCTTCGCCTGGCCGGAGGTAAACGACGTTTTGCCGCCGAACAGTATTGTCGTTCGCTTTGCTGATGGAGACGCATCGTTATGATCCCTTCCGCCACGTACCGTATTCAGTTCCGCAACGGCATGACGTTTGACCGCGCTGTCGAGCTGGTGCCGTATCTGAAAGACCTCGGCATCAGCCACCTCTACGCCTCGCCCGTGTTTACCGCCACAACGGGTTCCACACACGGCTATGACGTGACTAACCCGAATGAAATTGACCCCGCGATTGGCGGTCGGGAAGGGTTTGACCGCATGGCCGCGGCGCTCAGGCAGGCCGGCATGGGGCTGATTCTGGATATTGTCCCGAACCATATGTCCACCTCTCTGGAAAACGCCTGGTGGCGGGACGTGATTGAATATGGCCAGCAGAGCCGCTATTTCCGCTATTTCGATATCGACGCGTCGCGCCCGCTTACGCTGCCGTTTCTCGGAGACACCTTTGAGGCGGAGCTGGAGAAGGGTGCCATTACGTTAAAACGTGACACTGTCACGAATAAAGTCTCTCTGGTCTATTACGACACGGCGTACCCGCTTAATCCGGGCACGTACAGCGAGGACAAAAGTATCGCCGAACTGCATGAGCTGCAGAGCTGGCGGCTTATGTCCTGGCGGGAAGCGCCGAAGCAGCTCTCATGGCGGCGCTTCTTCGAGATCACCGGTCTTGTAGGCGTACGGGTTGAAGACGAGGCGGTCTTCGACGATACGCACCGTCTCATTCTTGAGCTGGTTCACGCGGGCGTGGTTGACGGCCTGCGCATTGACCATATTGACGGCCTGGCCGATCCGCTGGGTTATTTGCAGAAGCTGCGGCAGGCAGCCGGACCTGACTGTTACATCACGGTCGAAAAAATTCTCGCGAAGGGAGAGCAGCTCCCCACCGACTGGCCGGTTTCCGGCACCACCGGCTACGAGTTTATCGCCTCGCTGGCGGAGGTGCTGGTCGACGACGATAACCTCTCGCGCCTGGAGACAATCCACGACGAGACGCTGGGCGTCACGGTCGATCGCCACGCCGAACTGCGCGATGCCAAGGGTCTGATGACCGATCGTAATTTTGAGGGCGAGTTCACCACGCTGCTAAACCTTGCGGACGATCTGGCCCGCCGCAATGACGTTGCGCTGCCCCGCGAGGAGATCCGCCACGCGCTGCGCGAGTTGCTTATCGCTTTTCCGGTGTACCGCACCTACGGCACTCGCGAGGGATTAACCCCACCTGACGTGGCGCTGCTTAGCCGCGTGGTCGCCGGCGTAAATACGTCCGAAGCGGCCCTGAGCCTGATTGTGCGCATTCTTACCGGCGATCTGCCGGAAGATTGCCGCGACTGCGCCGCACTTTTCAGAACCCGCTTCCAGCAGCTGACCGGGCCGCTGATGGCGAAGTCGGTGGAAGATACGCTGTTTTTCCGTCTGAACCTTGAGCTTGCGCTCAATGAAGTGGGCGCTGACCCGACGCCGCGCGCGTTCTCGTTATCCCGCTTTCACCAGGAGATGCGCATTCGTCTCGCCCGTCAGCCCAACGCGCTGCTGGGCACCTCCACGCATGATACCAAGCGCGGAGAAGACGCCCGGGCGCGGCTCTACACCCTGACGGAGGCGCCGGAACGCTGGGGAGAAAATCTCGCCCGCTGGCGGCAGATGAACCAGACCCAGGTGCGTTTTCTCAACGACGGCACCGCGCCGAACGCCGCCGATACCTGGATGATCTATCAGGCGCTGGCGGGCGTCTGGCCCGCCACGCTGTCGCCTGACGATGCCGAAGGGCTTGCATCGCTGGAGACGCGTTTCCTCGGCTTCCTTGAGAAAGCGCTTCGCGAGGCGAAGCAGCGCACCGACTGGATCGACAGCAACGAGAGCTATGAGAGCGTGGTGCTGAGCTATGCGCGGCATCTGCTTTCCACGGATAACGCCCCGTTCCTGCACGCTTTCAGCGAGGCGATGCAGCCCTTTATCCGCGCCGGGCTGATGAACAGCCTCAGCCAGACGGTCATCAAGCTGACGGCGCCCGGCGTGCCGGATATCTATCAGGGCAGCGAGGCGCTCAACTTTAGCCTCGTCGACCCGGATAACCGGCGGGAGCCGGACTTCAACGCGCTGATGCAAAACCTCAGTGCGGCGGATGCTTCCGTGTTTGAACACCCGGCCTGCTGGCGGGAAGGCAGGGTAAAGCAGTTTGTCACCGCCACGCTGCTGCGGCTTCGACCGCATTACGACGCGCTTTTCCGCTACGGCGACTGGCTGCCGCTCAAGGTTTCCGGCGAGCGCGAGGAGAACCTGATTGTCTATGCGCGCGTTAAAGACGAGGAGGCGCTGATCGTTGCCGTGCCGCGTCTGGTTTTTGGCATCACCGATAATCATCAGCTGTGGGTCAATACCACGGTAGCGATACCCGACGAACTGGCCGGGAAGCGCTATCGGGATCTGTTCAGCGGTGAAAGCCGCATTCTGCAAGAGACGCTGGATTTAACGTCAGAAAAGGGATGTGTACTGGTTCTGCTTACCTGCGAATAATCGTGGAGAACGAAAATGGCAAAGGAAACTACGTTTGAAATTCGGGCCGGTCATGGCCAGCAGTTGGGGGCGAATTATGACGGGAAGGGCGTTAACTTCGCGCTGTTCTCCGCGCACGCGGAGCGGGTGGAGCTCTGTCTGTTTGACCCGTCCGGGAAAACAGAAATCGCCCGGCTGGAGCTGCCGGAGTATACCCATGAGGTCTGGCACGGCTATGTGCCTGACCTGAAACCCGGTGCGCTGTACGGCTATCGCGTCTACGGCCCCTACGATCCGGAAAACGGTCACCGCTTTAACCCGCATAAGCTGCTTATTGACCCGTATGCCCGTGAACTGGTGGGCGATATCGACTGGAACGACGCCCATTTCGGCTATGAGCTGGGGCATGACGAACTGGATCTTAGCTTCGATACGCGGGACAGCGCGCCGTTCACGCCGAAATGCAAGGTTATCGACCCGAACGCTTTTGACTGGCAGGACAACAACCGGCCAAACGTGCCCTGGCCACATACCGTCGTCTATGAGAGCCACGTGAAGGGCTTTACCCAGATGAACCCGGCCATCCCGCCCGAGCTGCGCGGGACCTTCGAGGGGATGGGACACAAAGCCTCGGTCGACTACATCAAGAGTCTGGGCATTACCTCGGTGGAGCTGCTGCCCGTTCACTGGTTCCCGGACGACCAGCATCTGCTCGACCGTGGCCTGAAGAACTTCTGGGGCTATAACACGCTCGGCTTTTTTGCTCCGGCGTCGCGCTACTACGGCCCGGCGGGGATCCAGGGCTTTCGCGACATGGTGCGCGCCTATCATGACGCGGGCATCGAGGTGATTCTGGACGTGGTCTACAACCACACGGCGGAAGGTAACGAGCTGGGGCCAACGCTTTCATTCAAGGGCATTGATAACTACAGCTACTACCGCACGCTGCCGGACCAGCACCGGTATTACATTAACGACACCGGGACGGGGAACACGGTGAATACCTCCCACCCGCGCGTGCTGCAGATGGTGATGGATTCCTTGCGCTACTGGGCCGAATCCATGCACATTGACGGTTTTCGTTTCGACCTGGGGACGATTCTGGGCCGCGAGCCTGAGGGGTTCGATCCGCGCGGGGGCTTTTTCGACGCCGTTACCCAGGATCCGGTGCTCTCTAAGCTCAAGCTAATTGGCGAGCCCTGGGATATTGGCCCCGGCGGCTATCAGGTCGGTGGCTTCCCGCCAGGCTGGGGAGAGTGGAACGACAAATACCGCGATACCGTGCGCGAGTACTGGAAGGGGGACAACGTCTCGACGGACTTTGCCGCGCGTCTGCTGGGCTCCGGGGATCTGTACGACCTGCGCGGGCGTCGCCCGTGGGCCAGCGTCAACTTTATCACCGCCCATGACGGCTTTACGCTGAATGACCTGGTGTCGTACAACGAGAAGCACAACGCCGACAACGGCGAGGACAATAACGACGGGCATAACGATAACCGGTCGTACAACTATGGCGAAGAAGGGCCGACGGAGAACCCGGACATTATCGCCACCCGCGAACGGCAGAAGCGTAATTTCCTGACCACGCTGCTTTTCTCCCACGGTACGCCGATGCTGCTGGCGGGGGACGAGTTTGGCCGTACGCAGAAGGGCAACAACAACGGCTACTGCCAGGACAGCGAGATCTCATGGATCGACTGGAAGGGGCTGTCCGAAAACGACGCGGCGCTGCGCGAGTTCACCCGCCGGCTCATTGCCCTGCGCGCGCAGCAGCCGCTGTTGCGTCGTGAGAGCTGGCGCGACGGGCTGGAGATCCGCTGGTTCAATGCCGGAGGCGGTCCGCAGCAGGCCGAGCAGTGGGATGAAGGCTCAACGCTCGGGGTCTCCATCAGCAGGCCGGATCTTCAGCAGGAGGACGGCATCTGGCACGACGTGCTGATGCTGTTTAATCCGTTCGAAGGCACCGTGCCGTTCCAGATCCCGCAGTTTGGCGAAGGAGGATGGGTGCTGGAGCTTTCTACGGCGGATGACGCTGCCGCCGGGACAGCGTTCACCGAAACCGTAGAGTACGAACTGGCCGGACGCAGCATTACCCTGTTCAGACGTCCGTAATTCAGAGTGATGCCGCCGCGCGGGCGGCGGTGTCATACAGGGAGGAGATCGCGCGTAGCAGCTGCGCGGTTTCGCCGATGGATTTCCCGGATATGCCGCTCTCCGCATGAATGGCGATCAGACACGCTTCACGCACGTCCCGGTACTTCATGCACAACGCTTTCCCTTCCTCCGTGGTGGAGAAAAAGAGCTCTTTACCCGCTTTCTCGCTCGTCACGTAGCCCGCTTTGACCAGCTTTTTCAGGGCATAGGTCACTACATGCGTATCTTCCACGTTGAGAACAAAGCAGATATCGGCCAGCTTTTTCTTGCGGTCGCGGTGGTTCACGTGATGCAGCAGCGAGACGTCAAAAGCGCCCATATCCGGCTCTCCGGCTGCGGCCATGCAGCGCACCATCCACTTGTTAAACGCGTTGCCGGTCATGATCAGCGCGTACTCCAGCTCTGACAGTTCCGCGCAGCGCTCCGACACCAGATGGCGGGAGGAGACGATCCGGCCATCGTTGATATCATTGCAATCGGGTGAAGCACTCTTTTTCGAGGTCATAACGTTCCTTAGCCAGAAATGTAAACTCGTCGATAAAATAAGAACATTTTATTGATAATTTGTTTACATGTTTTTGAGGTTCAGATATAGCTTTTTAGCGCAGGTTTTGTGAAGCCTGGCGAAAAACACAACATCGCTCGCCGCAAATTAAAAAAATAGCCGTCGGCGCGCAACGCTCACTTTCGATAGGGTAAACGTTATGGACGGTACTACGCTGTTGCCGCTGATCGGGATACCGATCGTGGTCATTGGTTTTGCACTGCGCTTCAACCCGCTGCTGGTCGTCGTGGTGGCGGGTCTGGCGACGGGCCTGCTGGTCGGGATGGATTTCGGGATGCTGCTGGAGACCTTTGGCGAGAAGTTCGTCAATAGCCGATCGCTGGCGACCTTCATTCTGATCCTGCCGGTAATTGGTCTGCTGGAATATTACGGGCTTAAAGAGCGCGCCCAGGCCTGGGTGGCGAAGATCGCCAGCGCCACCTCGGCGCGTATTCTGATGCTCTACTTCGTGGCGCGTGAAGGCACCGCCGCGCTGGGGCTGATGTCGCTGGGCGGCCATGCCCAGACGGTACGCCCGCTGCTGGCCCCGATGGCCGAAGGGGCAGCGCTGAACGAATACGGCGAACTGCCGCAGCACATTCGCGACAAAATCAAGGCCCATGCCGCGGCGTGCGATAACATCGCGGTCTTCTTTGGGGAAGATATCTTTATCGCCTTCGGTGCGGTGCTTCTGATTGACGCGTTTCTTAAGGAAAACGGGATCGAAGGGATCGAGCCGCTGCACATCGGCCTGTGGGCCATTCCCACCGCCATTGCGGCATTGATTATTCATATGACGCGCCTGCTGCGCCTGGATGCCAGCATCCGCCGCGACGTCATGGCCTGGCGTGCAGAGCAGGGTACGCAGGGGGCCGCGCAATGATGACGCTTATCACCATTAATCGGGTGTATTACCTGATCGGTTTTGTTGTGATGCTGCTGGTTGTCATGACCCTGCGCGACCGCGAGAATCCGAAGCGTTTTACCACCGCGCTGTTCTGGTTTTTATTCGGCGGGATCTTCCTGTTCGGTGACCTGATGGTTCAGGAGCTGGGCAAATCGCTGGCGTACCGGATCGTTGGCGGTTGCGTTATCGCAATCGCGCTGCTGGCGGGTTTTGGCCTGGTCGGGAAAGGCCACTATAAAATGGCCTCCGACGAGGAGCGCATTGCCTCGTCAAACCGCCTTAAAAACTGGCTGTTCCTGCCCGCGCTGATGATCCCGGTGGTGACGGTAATCGGGACGCTGTTCCTGAAGGGGGTGTCGATTGGCGGTGTTTACCTTCTCGACCAGAAACAGCTCACTCTGGCGGCGCTGTGCGTGGCCTGCGTCGCGGCGATCCTCACCGGCTGGTGGCTGACCAAAGGCACGCCGCTGCACGCCATTCGCCAGTCACGTCGTCTTGTCGATACCATCGGCTGGGCGGTGATCCTGCCGCAGATGCTGGCCATGCTCGGCGGCGTGTTCGTGGCGGCCAATACCGGTGATTCGGTGCAGAAGGTGGTGAGCCTGTTCGTGAACCCGGACAGCCGCTTCATGCTGGTGGTCATTTACTGCGTGGGGATGGCGCTGTTTACCATGATCATGGGTAACGCCTTTGCGGCCTTCCCGGTGCTGAGCGCGGGGATCGCCTTGCCGTTCCTGATCAACGTGCATCACGGCAACCCGGCGCCGCTGCTGGCGATCGGCATGTACGCGGGCTACTGCGGCACGCTGATGACGCCAATGGCTGCGAACTTCAATATCGTTCCCGCCGCGCTGCTGGAGCTGAAAGACAAATATCAGGTGATCAAGATCCAGATCCCGACCGCGTTAACCCTGCTGGTGGTGAACGTGTTCCTCATGTATTTCCTCGTGTTTCGCTAAGGAGCTGTTATGGAATTGACGCAACATCAGGCTGACGCGTTTGCCCGCATGCCTTTAACCTATTTGCGCCAGGAATACCCGAACCACATCATGCATCTGCTGAATGATGACGGTGACGTTCTGCCGCCTCGCGAGCTGCACCCGATTTTCTACGGCTGTTTCGACTGGCACTCGGCGGTGCACGGCTACTGGCTGCTGCTGCGCTGCGTGCGCCTCTATCCTGATCTACCGTGTCGGAATGACATCGTCGCGCTTTTCGACGAGCACCTGACCGACGAGAACGTGGCGAAGGAGTTGGCCTATTTCACCGCGCCGTTCCGCGCCTCGTTTGAGCGGCCGTATGGCTACGGATGGCTGCTGGCGCTGGCCCAGGAGCTGAAACAATCGTCGCTGCCGCAGGCCGCAGGCTGGTACCAGACGCTGGAGCCGCTCACCCAGGATATTCGCAACCGGCTGGTGGATTACCTCAGCAAGCTCACCTATCCGATCCGCGTCGGAACGCACTACAACACGGCGTTTGCCCTCGCGCTGGGGCTGGATTACGCCCGAGCCGTGGAAGATAGCGCGCTTGAGCAGGCGATTGTGACGGCGGCGGAGCGGTTTTATCTCGCCGATACGCGCTACCCGGCCCATTACGAGCCGGGTGGCGATGAGTACATCTCTGGTGCGCTGACGGAAGCGCTGCTGATGAGCAAGGTCGCAGAGAATTTCCCGGCCTGGTTTGACGCGTTTCTGCCGGATATCGGCTCCATTGCGGCGCTGATGAACCCGGCGGAAGTGAGCGACCGTACCGACCCGAAAATTGCTCATCTGGATGGGTTAAACCTCAGCCGCGCCTGGTGTATGAAGCATATCGCCAGGGCGCTTCCGGTAAACCACCCGGCCCAGCAGGCCTTGCGTGATGCCGTGGCAAAACACCTGGCGGCAAGCGTCGGGCACGTGGTGGGCAGCCACTACAGCGGCGGGCACTGGCTGGCGAGCTTTGCGCTACTGGCGCTGGAATAAACAAATACGCCGTCTTTCCTGCCGGGTGGCGCTGCGCTTATTTGCCCTACATTGTGAAATGCACAATTCCTGTAGGCCCGCGCAAGCGTAGCGCCGCCTTAATTTTTTTGATTTTTAATGCGGTTAATACCTTAGTCGGATATTTTTCCGTCATTTTCTCTGTAAACAGATATCTTTTTTACCATCGCAAAGGTGTACGATATGCGGCCATATACCCACATGAAATAGGTGGTTAATATGGCTGTTATACCTTTGTTACCCAAAGAAGGAATCGCTCTTGTGTTGGCAAACATGAGGATTGCAAGAGCGCATGGTATGAGCAGAAACATGGCTATCCCTACAACCTATCTTTGGTTTTATCAAAAAGTAAGAAATAAGGGACCGTGGGATTACAAGCAAGGACACCCGGAGTTAGCAAATTTTGGGAACTTCAATTATGGTTCGGCTGGCTATGCTGCCGGGATACCATCAGAAACGCTATTGATGGGTGCTGGATGGGCGCAGGAAAGAGCTAAAACCTCCAAAAAGAAATGGGGGCACTGGTATCAAAAACCGCCTTATGGGGATGATCCACACGATCAGTTTTGGATAAGGCAAGGTATAGAATATGCAAAGAAATACGGTTATTAAACGGCTCCATTGCTTACTCACAACGATTCTGTTGCTCGTTGTTTGTGGGTTTCTGACATATCAATACTATTTTAATGCATCTCCTCACGATAGCTTTGTCAGCAAACAGAAACTCTCTGATACCGTCACACTGTACATAACTAAGTATGATGATGGAGACGCTACGGTGTCGGATGTTTACCGCTTCTATTTAGATAAAGACAACAGCGGGAACATTATGAAAGCCCTTGAAGAACGATCACCCTTCCTGGAAGCCGATACAAGCAATGTCACAGCTTCAGCTTATGGGAACACGGTAAATGTAAAAATCACGGGCAAGGTTTATTCATTCACTAATTCCGATCTGTTCTATGCCGATGGTGTAGCGATCATGCCTGTAATTAATCTCATAGCCAATGGAATAAGAAATTAATTAACATAAGGAGTTTTAAAAATGGCTGTACCAGTACACCTCTTTTTGAAAGACGATGGCGGAGCAATGATCCGTGGTGGTTCTGATGTTGCAAACCGTGTAGGAAGCATAGAGCTTAGAGATCTGATCCATAACCTGAGCATTCCAACAGATGAGGCAACAGGTAAACTTACAGGTACAAGGCAACATTCAGCCTTCAGTTTAACAAAGGCAATTGACTCATCTTCACCCTATCTATACAAAGCAGTGGCTACAGGTCAGACGCTTCAAAGTGCCGAATTAAAGTTCTATCACATCAATGATGCTGGTCAGGAAGTGGAATACTTCAACATCCTGATGGAAGGCGTGAAAGTCATTTCAATAACTCCAATAATGCATGATACAAGAGATTGTCCCGGTACTGGTCACATGGAAAATGTATCTTTACGATATGCAAAAATCACATGGAAAATTCTGGACGGAAATATACAGTACACTGATGCGTGGAACGAACGTCCTACAGCGTAGTTGTTATAAACAAGCAGCGCCGAGAGGCGCTGCACAGCGTTACGCTGATGCCCGCACCCCAGGGCGCAGCCTGCTCAGGCTAAACAAAACCGATCCTGTTGAGGCGATGACGGCGATCCACAGTGCCAGATGCACGGCCCGATCGTGGTCTGATCCGGTCGTCGCAAGCAGCACCCCCACCGCGGCGGCCCCCAGACATTGCCCGAACGTCCTGACGATAGACAACACCCCTGAGGCATAGCTGGCATATTCCCGCGCCACGTTAGCGAGCATCTCCCGGTTATTGGGGCTCTGGAAGCAGCCAAACCCAATCCCGCAAACCAGACTGCGCAGGCAGATATTCCATGCGGACGGGTTTTCCGGCAACGTCGCCAGCAGGACCAGCCCACCGACAAAAATCATCAGGCCGATAGTCGAGATCAGCGGCGCGGAAAGGGTATCTGCCCAGCGCCCCGCGTGCGGTGCGATCAGCACAATGCCAATTGGCCACGGGGTGAACAGCAGCGCCGAAACCACCGGGCTGTAGCCATACACGCTCTGAAACAGGAACGGCAGCGCGACAAAGGTGATGCCCTGGCTGACAAACGAGGCCAGCGAGGTCAGGGCGGCGAGGGTGAAGCGTCCGTTTCTGAACATAGCGGGCGGCAGTATGGGACAGCGCGCGCGCCGAATACGCCAGACGAAGGCGATAGCGCTGACCAGCGTGAGAAGCCCCCAGCCAGCGGCTGCCGGGTTAATGCCTTGCGTTATGTGCTGAAGGCTGTCGGCCAGCATGATTGCAGAACCTAACAGCACGGCGGAGAGCGCGGCGCCCGGCGCATCAAAGGGGGAGCGGTCAACGTCCGACTGGCGCGGCAACGCCCGCCATGCCAGAAACAGGGCAATACTGCCCGGAACAAGGTTAATGGCGAACAGCCACTGCCAGCTCAGCGCGTCCAGTATCGTTCCCCCCAGTACAGGGGCAATCGCCGTGCTGGCGGCAATAAGCAGGGCGTGCAGCCCCAGAATACGCCCAAGCAATCGCCCCGGAAAAACGGAACGCAGGATCGCCGGGGCGATACTCAGGGTGGCCGCGCCGCCGATGCCCTGCAGAATACGCATCCCGATCAGCATGTCGGGCGTTTTCGCCAGCGCGCAGCCGAGCGAGGTGAGCGTAAAGGTGGCAAGCCCGGCAAGAAAAACCGGTCGAAAGCCCACGCGCGCCGCCAGCGCCGCGAAGATGGCCAGCGTCATTGCCGCCGATAGTAGATAACCGTTGGCAAACCACACCGCAACGTTCGCGGGAACCTGCATCGCCCTTGCCATGGAGGGCAGCGCGATGTTGATCATGGTGCCGTCAAAGACGCCCATCAGCGTGGTGGTCATGACGGCGGCCATCACCCGGGCGCGTTCATGACCGGGTAAGCCTTCATCGCCGGGCTGGTTTGAAAAGAGCGTCATCGTCGTTACTCCGCATAAGAATAGTGATGACGAAACTATAATCATGGGGTATACAGGGCGGAAGACGCAGCGCTTGCACTTTATCGTTGCATATAACGCCTTATCTGAGGAGCCATCGTGTCCGATCCTGACTTTAACCTTCTGGTTGCGCTCGACGTTCTGCTGGCCGAAGCCAGCGTGGCTGGCGCGGCGCGGCGCTTAAACCTGAGCACCTCCGCCATGAGCCGCACCCTGAGCAGGCTGCGGGAGGTGACAGGCGATCCTATCCTGGTGCGGGCTGGTCGGCAGATGGTGCTGACGCCCTGGGCCGAAGCCACCCGGGACCGGACCAGAAGCGCAGTGCATGAGGCAAGGGCGGTACTGCAACCCTCCACGGAAACGCTGAATGTTGAGCGTATGGAGCGCCTGTTCACCATCCGAGCCAACGACGGCTTTGTGGTGGCGTTTGGGCCACTGCTCATTGCCGCAGTGGCGGCGGTGGCGCCCGACGTCTGCATTCGCTTTTCGCCGAAACCTGAGAAAACGTCGCGCTATCTGCGTGAGGGGCTGGTTGACCTGGAGATCGGCGTGCAGAGCAATATGGGTCCTGAAATTCGTCTGCAACGGCTCTTTCAGGACCGGTTTGTTGGCGCGGTGCGCCAGGGGCATCCGCTGGCCTCGCTGTCGTCAGTCAGCCTGGAGGATTATGTCGCCTGGGGGCACGTAGTGGCCTCGCCCGACGGCTCGTTACACGGATTTGTCGATGAGGCGCTGGCGGAACGCGGGATGAAGCGCAAAATTGCCAGCGTGGTGCCAGGGTTCCCGACGGCGTTATCGGTGGCGATGGTCTCCGATCTCGTTGCCATGGTGCCGGCGCTCTATCTGCTCAATCAGCCGATGACCGAGCGCGTGCACGTCTTTGCACTGCCGTTTAAAACCCGGAGCATTACGGTGTCACAGATGTGGCATCCGCGCATGGAAAAGGACCCGGCGCATCGCTGGCTCAGGGAAAAGGTGCTGGAGGTGTGCCGCGCTGTACGCTGACGGCTCAGGCCACTTTTTTTCGACACGGAGAGAATGAAGCGCGTCGATACCGCATCCGATTCAACGCGAACGTTCGTTCTAATTTTGTGATGTGCGTCAGGTTTTAATGTTCAGTAATATTACCTTTTACTCGATGAGCGATTGCTTAATACTTCTCCGACAACAGGAGCAGCGGTAAATGCGTTTGGCCAGCCAGCGTAAAACGCGGCTTGGGTAACGATCTCCCCAGCTTCCTCAGCAGAAAGTCCATTATCCATCGCTCTGTTGAGGTGATAGCCAATCTGCGCGCTCTGTCCAGATGCGATTAACGCGCTGACCGTAATCAGGCTTCTGTCGCGGGGTTTCAGCGCGGGTCTTTGCCAGAGATCCAGGAACAGTGGGTCAGCAGTAAATTTAACCAGGCCTGGAGATATTGGGCCTACATTTTTTTCCACTGTCTCTGAACGCTGCTTTTCTGCTTCCTGATTGAGAGGAAGCAGGTCCGGAGAAGCTTCAGGAAGTGCATCTGCCGTGACGCCACGAGTTTCAAATACTGCTTTGGTCACGCTGATGGCTGACATTGCATTTGGCCAACCTGAGTAGAACGCCAGATGGGTAATGATTTCTGACAATTCCGCTGGCGTCACGCCGCTATCGAGAGCGACGTCAATATAGTGCTTAAGCTCGGCAGGCTGGTTACGGGCAATCAGCATGGCGACGGTCACCATACTACGATCCCTGGGCGAGAGGGCATCGCGTGTCCACAGATCTTCAGTAATCGCTTCTCGACCAAAGCGCGCAAGAGCCGGTGAGACAGAACGAATATCAGCTTCAGGAATCGCTGAAGGTTCAATTTTCATCATAGCTTTACCTCTTGTTTCCTCAGCATTAGCAAAATCAGAAATAACAAGCGACATGGCCGCCGCTGCAATTACGCTTTTCATGTTAATCCTCACTGGTCAACGGTGCGGATCCTGTTTGATTCCGCCTTTGTTACGAAGAAATACCGGTTTTACCGGGATAGCGTCCTTCCTGGCGCTCATATGCGCCGTTTGCCTGAGATAGTCCAGGAAGTGCGGCGTTTGTCGGTGCAGTTGATAATCCTCCTCACTGGCGTAAATCTCATAGAAATACCAGCGGTTCGGACTCTGTGAGTCTGTAGCGGCATACATGGCTAACACGCCTTTCTCTACTTTGAGCGACTCGGCCATTTCAGGAAGGACGATGTTTTTAAATTCGGTCTGAAATTCAGGCTTTACCTCGACGATCACCAGATTATTAATGGTTCGCTCATTCGGTATGATGTGTTTGTCGCCCAGAAACTGTGGCTCCAGAGTGATTTTATTTTTCCGATCGATAATGTCAGGTGCCCGGGCAGCGAATGCCTTGTATGGTTCGGCATTCAGATGTTTGCGGTAAGCACTCTCGTTTTCATAGAGTTCGACCATGAATGCCTTACGTGGATTGTCGCTTCGTTGCAGGGCGTACATCGCCAGCGTACCTGCTTCATGATCAACCGAAGCGGAAATCGTCTGCCTGGCCACGTCTTCAAACTCTTTGTCCCGATCGGGTCTGACGCCGAGCTCAAAGATATTCATCACTACCTTATCCGGTGCGTCCGGTTTTGTTGCAAAGACAGAGGTGCTTATTAGCATGCAAATTAAAAGCATAAGGGGCTTTTTCACGTTGATCCTTTTACTGAAATGACTGTTTGCTACCGCGTCCAGACCTGCTTAACGTCTTTCGTTTGCGGCGTGTTTTGCGCCATAATCCCCGTCAGAACGTGCGGCTGGTAGGTTTCTTCCAGAAACCGGATTTCCTCAAGGCTCAGTTGAAGATTTACGGCGTTTACCGCGCCATCAATGTGATCTTTTTTTGTGGCCCCTACGACAGGTGACGTGACCTTTGTCAGCAGCCAGGCGAGTGAGATTTCCGTCATGGACACCTGATGTCGTTCAGCAAGTTCGGCGACGCGCTCGATAATGATCCGATCCTGTTCAGCCGTGCTGTCATACTTCCCGCGCGCATAATCATCCTCCGCGGCTCGCCGCGTGTGGCCTTCTTTCCGGGCGAGACGACCGCTGGCCAGCGCGCTATAGGGGGTCATGGCGATATCATCTTCAGCGCACAGACCGAAGAGCTCTCGTTCATCTTCACGCATAATCAGGTTGTAGTGGCTTTGCACGGAAACAAAGGGCGTCAGCCCTTCGCGTTCGGCAAGCGCGTTCGCTTTCGCCAGCTGCCAGGCATAGCAATTGGAAATACCAATAGCGCGCACTTTGCCCGCAGTAACGGCGGCATGCAGCGCTTCAAGCACCTCAATAACTGGCGTGTTGTAATCCCAGATGTGGTAGATGTAGAGGTCGATGTAGTCCATCCCAAGATTCTGCAGGCTCTGGTCGAGCGATCGGGCTATTGCCTCTTTTCCGCCGATCCCCGCGGCAATTTGCGCGGCGGTTCGTGGCAGAAACTTGGTGGCCAGCACCACGTCCTCGCGTTTTGCCATCTCCCGCAGCGCCCGGCCAACGTATCGCTCGCTGGAGCCGTTCTGATAGGCGATGGCGGTATCGTAAAAATTGATACCCTTTTCGAGACCGTAGCGGATGATGTCCCGGCTTGCTGTTTCGTCCAGCGTCCAGCGATGCTGGCCCGTTAACGGGTCGCCAAACCCCATACATCCCATACAGATGCGGGAGACCAGTAAGTCACTTTTACCGAGCCGGGTATACTGCATCGTTATTCTCCCTCTGGATTATTCACGACGGAATTGAGCAGATCGACAAGCCTTGAAGCGTGTTCCCGGGCAAGCGTTTTTTGCTGCGCGATTTTGTCGACATCCCGGTCGGCATAGCTGATACCGCAGGTATAAACCGGCGCCAGCAGCTCAAGATTGCACAGTCTTGCCGTGGTCTCGAACGGAATAAGATACTCTTCAATGGCATGGCCAAAGAAACCGTCAGCGGTATAGAGCGCCTGTGGCGCCCCTGTAGTGAAGGAGAGGAGCAGCTTTTTACCGCCCAGTTTCGCCGTTGAGCCATGCGCGAAGCCGTGGACAAAGACCTCGTCCAGCCATTGTTTCATTAACCCGGGCAGCCCATACCAGGAAAAAGGAAACTGCCAGACAATCACATCGGCCCTGAGCAGGCTTTCCTGCTCCGAAGCGATATTGAATTTGCCGTCCGGATAGAGCCAGTCCAGACGACGAATTTCAGCATCGGGAAGGGCGGTCGCCACTTCATCAAGGATAGTGGCGTTGGCGACGGAATGGTTCAGCTCAGGATGACCTGAAATAACAAGGATATTTTTCATTTCAATACGTTAAAGAGGCTGGTGAATTTTTAACCCAGTATAGAGTGACACCATTATTTTTTTTAGAGCAGTAAAGGCTCATTCACTTTTAGACAAAAACTAATAATGGTCGACTGTTCTCATTGTGCCCGGTCATCATGAACCCGTGAACTACGCCATGATGCCCAGTAAACGTTCTGCATTGCGAAACGCGATGGCCTCTTTTTCAGCCTTGTTGACGGGCAGACTGTCGATAAATGTTTTTACACCGTCCAGGGTCTGATAGGGGTAATCAACGGAGAACAGGATCCTGTCTGCCCCCATTAACGCGTAGATAAACTGGAAGTGCGGCAGTGTCAGCATACCTGACGGGGTAACGTAAACGTGTTCCTGGAAGGTTCTCGTTAGCGTGCGTGACAGACCCGTTGCAGCCAGCGGAAGGCTGTCATCAAGACGCTGCAGCCAGAAGGGTAGCATCTCCCCCCAGTGGCCACTGATTACCTGCAGGTGGGGATATTTATCAAATGCGCCCGATAACATCAGCCGTAACAAATGGATCCCGGCTTCGTGATGCCAGCCCCAGCCAAACATAGAGAGCCGGGCGTTGACCTCTGCGCTGAAGCCCGTGAAGTAGGCCTGTTGCACGCTTTTAACCGGTAATCCGGGATGAAGATAGAGTGGCACATTCAGTTTATTAAAGCGGGAAAGCAGGGAATCATAGTCAGGATGATCGAGAAAGCATGAAGAGGGTCGGCCATTCAGAAGTGCCCCCTTAAACCCCAGTTTTTCAACTGCGCGGACAAGCTCTTTTTCAGCCTCTTCTGGCTGTGCCCAGGGATGTGTGGCAAATGCCGCGAAGCGATCCGGGTGATTTCTTACCGCCCCGGCAAGGCGGTCGTTTGCCGCCGTATTTAATGTTACCGCTTCATCCCCGGGTGCCAGCTGGGGAAATCCGCCCACAGAGAGGATCTGCAGGGTAATTCCAGCTTCATCCATATCCCTGAGGCGGCGGCTTCCCAAATGAGCGCCTTTCGCGTTTATCAGCGCATTCTTTTCTATCTGCGGCCGGCTTCGGTCAGGATTATGACCATCAGCGACGGTTTTCCCCCAGTCGCCAAGGAAAGGTGCCTGCTCAAGCGCAACAGGCATACACGCTCGCCCTAACTCGCTGTCGAGATAATGTTCTTCGAGGCAAATGATTTTCATATTCTCACCCTTCATACAAAGCAGTAAAAGTGATGCAGATTAGGATCGCCCGGAACTGTCCATACGTGAATGTCATTCGTGACAGTCTGTCCCGGATGGGGTTTACACCATCGGTTTTTCCCAGGCGCCTCGTGTATCCACTCTGGTCTCTGTGGCGAGTTGTTCCAGCAGGATGATTTCCTCATCGCGTAACTGGATGTCTGAAGCGCAGGCGGCGTCCAGAACGTGATGGACTTTAGTCGCACCAACGAGGGGAAGGGTACCTATTTGCAATAGCCCATGCGATGGCTATCTGTGCAACGCTGGCATTCCTTTCGGTTCCCATTTTTTTCATGGCGGCGGTTAATCTTTCTATCTGCGGCAGTACTGCGTTATAACTTTCGGCCCGGCCACTCCCGGCAGGCATGGGATGATTTGAATCATAACGACCACTGAGTGCGCCTTGCTCCAGGACCATGTGCCGAGCGCGACTGGAGGAAGAGTTTTCATATTCAGCTCCTGAAAAAAGGCCGGAACGTTGCTGACGTAAACCGGCCAAAGAGGGTGAGTAACGATGAAAGACAGATGAATGAATTAAGTTGGCTGGCGGAGGGCATTTAACAGCGCCACACCGACACCGTGCGCTGAAGCGGGATTCTGCCCCGTGATAAGGCGACCGTCAGTAACCACATTTTCAGACCAGTTCGGGGCTTCATGATGAAGCGCGCCATGCTCGCGGAGTGCAGTCTCAAGCAGGTAGGGAACCACATCTGTGGTGTGAACTTCTTCCTCTTCCTTGTTGGTAAAGGCCGCCACGTTTTTGCCTTTCACCAGGTATTCGCCGCTGCTGAGCTTTGCGTCAACCAGTGCCGCAGGCCCGTGGCAGACGGCTGAGACAATCCCATCACTTTCATACACTTCGCGGATAATACGCTGGGCATCCTGGCTGTCGCGGAAATCCCACATGGTTCCATGCCCGCCCGCAAAGAAAACGGCGCTGTAATCGGAACCGTTCAGCTCGGATAACGCAGGCGTTGTTGCCAGGCGCTGCTGAAAATCGGTTTCGTTCCAGAACCAGGCGTTGACAGAGTCACTGAGGTCAAATCCATCCACCGGCGGCTGTCCCCCGCGAATGCTGGCTATCGTCGTTTTTAGTCCGGCATCTTCCAGTACTTTCAGCGGATGCGTCAGCTCAGCCAGGAAAAAACCGGTTGGTACACCGGATGCGCCTTTAATCGGATGGCTGGAAACGACACACAGCACGGGTTTATCTGCAGGTTTCATATCGGGCCTCACTCTTTATTTTTAAATTCAGCGGCAAAGAGATTTTCCCATTTAATAAAGGAGCCAAGCGGAATGCACTCAAAGCTTAATAAGCCTGCTTTTGCCAGCGGGAATTCGGCCATTACGTTCATCGCTTCATCGACAGAGTCACATTCAAGAAAAATAGCGACGCCAGGTCTGTCCTGACGGAAGTAGATGTCGCGGATGAAGCCGGATTTATACAATCCCCAGGCGTGCAGTGCTTCAGCGTTAAGGTGTGGAGCATACTTTTCCAGCGATGCTCCAGGTGCGGGGATATCCAGACATAAAATTCGCATAAGTGTCTCTTGTTCTCAGGTTTAAAGGGAAAGAGAGAAGAGTATATGAGCGCCATTTTGAGAAGATTAGATGGCTATTGGCTTAAGCATATTTAGTCTGTACTTAATAATCAGGTGAGGAGTGCGACAGGGTAAATCTATGCCAGACATGTCTGTTCCTGCATCTGTATATGAATAGTCTGGCTTAATCAGTCGAAAACTCGGGCTGGCTTTCATATTCATAACGTGCCTTTTCAACCTCGCCCTGATGAATCAAGGACCAGTCTATAAGTGTCATAACTGGCCCCATTAATGTCCGTCCAAGTGGAGTTAGCTCATATTCAACACGTGGCGGGATCGAAGGGAATACCGTCCGCGATACTAACCCGTCTCGTTCAAGACTTCTCAGTGTTAACGTCAGCATTCTCTGAGAGACCTGACCGATGGTACGTCTGAGTATATTAAACCGCAAAGGTCCCTCGGCAAGATGAGCAATGATTAAGATACTCCACTTATCACCAATCCGACTGAGCAATTCGCGGGTGAAAATATTGCAGGTGGGTGCTGTCCGTTTATCTGACGGTATCATGAATGTGCCTTCTTGCGGGTAAAATAACGGTATGTAATATAGCCCTGGTTACAAAACAAAACGACTCGTTTCTTACTGAGAATAAAGGTACTGCTCCTTGAAAAATGCACCCCTTACGCTTTTATCCCCATATAACATCGGGGAATTGACACTAAAAAATAGAATGGTAATGGCCCCAATGACCCGCAGTCGGGCCGTTACCGGTAATGTACCTAACCCTCTGGCTCCTGTTTACTATGCGCAGCGGGCGCAGGCAGGGTTGATAATATCTGAAGCTACGCAGGTTAGCCGTCAAGGTACCGGATATATAAGAACACCGGGAATATATTCCCTCGCTCAGGTTGAGGCATGGCGTCGCGTAACAGATGCAGTTCATGAAGCCGGGGGAATTATTTTTGCGCAACTGTGGCATGTCGGACGCGTTTCGCATCCTGAGTTCCATGATGGTGTCCTTCCGGTTGCCCCATCTGCAATTAATGCAGAGGCAGACGTTTTTACGTCTACTGGAATAGCACAAACTCCTGTCCCTCGCGCGCTTTTAACAAGTGAAATCGCCGATGTCGTCTCACAGTTTCGTCAGGGTGCTGAAAAAGCTTCTGAAGCCGGTTTCGATGGAGTAGAAATACATGGTAGTTCAGGATATCTCCTTGACCAGTTCCTTCGTGACGGTTCTAACAAACGAGAAGATCATTATGGTGGGACTATTATAAACCGTGCACGTTTTCCTCTGGAGGTCGTCAGTGCAGTGAGCGAAGTGCTCGGCGCCGATCGCGTTGGTTTCAGGGTTGGTCCAAACATGTCGCTACATGGTATGTCTGATTCTTCGCCGGTTGAAACATTCAGTTATTTAGCGACTCAACTCGACGCTATTGGCATCGCCTACCTTCACGTTACCGAAGGTATTGCCGGGCCCGATGCTCCGGTCGCAGGTTCACAGCGGATTGCACCTTATCTTCGTCAGTGTTTCTCGCGAACTTTTATTCTGAATGGTGGATATGATGCTCAGACCGGTGAGGATGCAATTAACAAGGGTGAGGCCGATCTCATCGCCTATGGTGTTCCATTTATTGCCAATCCCGATTTACCCGCAAGATTTGCGTGCGGCAGCGATCTCAACGTTCCGGACCCTGCAACCTTCTATGCGCCGGGACAGAACGATGCGGTGGGCTACACTGACTATCCCGCACTAAACAAAAGTAAAAAAACATAAATACCTTAATCCATTCTGTGCCGTGAATGTCATCTGAATGAGTACAGGTGTATTTCAAAATACGTGGTTAACAGTGGATCGCAGCATCAGTAAAAACGAACTAAAGGGATATTATTGACTTAAGCATCTTTAGGCTGTAGTTAATAATTAAGCAGTAATTGCTTAAGGAACACATTATGAATAACGCCCTGTATAACCAGATACGGATCTTTCAGAGCATTGCACGTGAGGGCAATATTTCGGCAGCCGCAAGAAAACTGGAAATTACGCCTCCCTCCGTCAGCAATGCGCTTAAGCTGCTGGAAGATCATATTGGCCATCCGCTTTTTGTGCGTACGACCCGCCGTATTGAACTGACGGAAACCGGGCAACTGTTGCTGGAACAGACCGCTGCGGCGGTGGAGTCGCTGGAAAATTCGCTTGAAAGCATTCGCGACCAGAATCAGGAGCCCTCTGGTATCGTGCGAATCACGCTCTCGCGTTTTGCCTATCTGTTAATTCTCAAACCTGCAATGGCGGAATTCTGTCAGCAATACCCGGGTATACAGCTGGAAATTTCGGTTTACGACGGTACCGTGAATATCATCGAAGAACGTTTTGATCTTGGGATCCGTTTTGGCGATATCCTCGAGGGTGGGGTGGTAGCGCGGCCGTTAATGAAACCCTTTCGTGAAGGGTTATATGCATCCTCAGCCTATCTCAGCGAGCATGGAACGCCTGAGGTGCCGTCAGATCTCAGTCAACACAAGCTGATTGGCTACCGTTTTATTACTAACAACCGCATCCTTCCGTTGATTCTGAACGATCGCGGAGAGCAGTTGACGGTTGAGATGCCCGGACAGTTAATCAGCAACGATATTGACGTTATGGCAGACGGGATACGTAACGGCCTGGGAATTGGACGTTTGTTTGAACCCATCTGGCAGTTACAGCCGGACAGGGAGCGCTTTATACCCGTGATGGAGAGCTACTGGAAAACCTACCCGCCAGTGTATCTCTATTACCCCAAAAACGCGGGCAAAACGAAAAGAGTGAAGGCCCTGATTGATTTTCTGATATCCGCTACGGGGCGATAAAGACGATAACGCATCGTCCCGTATGGAAGCGCTATTTCACAACCCCAGCGGCCTGGCCTCCTGTATGAACTCAATCAGAAGGCGAAGCCCGGTCGGCAGTTGCCGGCGGCTCGAATAATAGATATAAAAACCTTCCTCCAGCGGGGACCATTCCGTAAGCACCAGGCGGAGCCGTCCATCCTTCACATAGGGTGCAACAAGAGGCTCCGGAAAATACATCAGGCCGGCCCCGCCTAATACGGCCACAAGACCCGTTTCAGCCTGGTTGACCGTCACTGAGCCAGGCACAGTGATTTGGTACGTTTCGCCATCTCGCTCAAGTTCCCAGCGATAGATCCGATCGTCGCCGAGACGATTGCTTATACAGCGATGGTGTAACAAATCATCCGGATGTTCAGGCGTTCCGTAACGTTCAAGGTAGTCGGGGGATGCGGCGATAACCCAGCGAATATCGGCAGATAAACGCCGGGCAACCATGTCTTCCGGGACGGTGCCACCATAGCGGATACCGGCATCGAAGCCCGCATCAGTGACGTCAACCATACGGTTGCTGGCCACAATATCGATTTCAATATCGGGATAGCGATCCATAAACGCGGGCATAACCGGTGCAAGCAAAAGATTGGCCGCTTCAACGGCTGCATTGATGCGGATACGCCCGGTAGGCGTATTACGATACCGGTTAAGCGATTCAAGCGCGCCTTCTATCTTGTCGAAAGGCTGAAGGACAGACTGAACCAGTTCTTCACCTGCAGCCGTAGGGGTAACGCTCTTGGTCGTGCGATTAAGCAGGCGAACCCCGAGCCGGGTTTCCAGTCCCTTCAGGGCATGACTAAGCGCTGATGCACTGACACCTAATTCAATCGCCGCACGGCTGAAACTGCGATGACGTGCAATAGCCAAGAAATAAATGAGATCGGCGACATCAGCTCTGTTTATTTGCATACAGAATCGTTTTCCTTGTGCGTTAAGGACTGAATGCGTTGATACGGAAATGATATACACCATAGACCGACCAGGGCTAATCCGTTGCTGAATTTTTTTCACAAGTCCATCCACTCATCGCCTCTCACTGAACACATTGTGCTTCGTTATTCTTGAAAATTATGCGCTCTGGCCGTCAGTCAGGGCGGAACATTCACCTAACGGAGCCGTGTATGAACTATACGCATCTTGGCCGCACCGGCCTGAAAGTCAGCCGCCTTTGTCTCGGAACCATGAATTTTGGTGATGTCACCGACGAGAAAACCAGCGCCCGCATTCTGGATGAAGCGCTTGAGGCGGGTATCAATTTCATTGATACAGCAGACGTGTATGGCACCGAGCAATCACCCGATATCCAGCAAGGTTCGGGGCTGTCTGAAGAGATTATTGGTCGCTGGCTCCAGCAGGGTGGCCGCCGTGACCGTATCGTTCTGGCGACGAAAGCCTATCAGCCTATGGGACCGGGTCCGAACGATCGCCGTCTTTCTGCTTACCATATTCGCAAGGCCTGCGAGGACAGTTTGCGACGGCTTAAGACCGACCATATTGACGTCTATCAGATGCATCACATCGATCGTTATACACCATGGGAAGAGGTCTGGCAGGCCATGGAACTCCTTGTTCAGCAGGGAAAAGTGCTTTATATCGGTAGCAGCAATTTCGCAGGCTGGGACATTGCGACTGCGCAGTCAGTTGCCACGGCCCGTCATTCCCTGGGCCTGGTTGCTGAGCAAAGTCTCTACAATTTGACTGCCCGAACCGTTGAGCTGGAGGTCATTCCCGCATGCCGTCATTTTGGCCTGGGACTGATTCCCTGGAGTCCACTTGCCGGAGGGTTGCTTGGCGGCGTACTGAAAAAGATGGCAAGCGGGCGCCGTGCAAGGCCCGCGTTTTCCCGTCTAATCGAACAGTATCGTCCGCAGCTGGAAGCCTACGAAGGATTATGTGAGGATCTCGGCGAAACCCCTTCCGATGTGGCGCTTGCCTGGCTCCTGCAGAATCCTGTTGTTACTGCTCCACTTATCGGGCCTCGTACGGTCGAACAACTCCAGCAGGCGCTTCACGCAACGACAATCACGCTATCAGACGACACCATGAGCTGTCTCGACGAAATCTGGCCCGGCCCCGGGGGAGAAGCGCCCCAGGCTTATGCCTGGTAATGACCAAATTAATGAATCCTTTCTTCGCTATAGGGAGTTCCAGTTTATGAGCAAGATGATGCATGACCAGCATTCTGCTTCCGTACCCGCTTCCCGGGATCGTCGCAATTTTCTGATCGCCGGCGCCGGTCTGGCGTTGGCCGCTACCACCCTTGGCAGGAGCGGTGCAGTGATGGCGAACCCGGCTGGTCAGGACTCGTCGAACGCCCCTTCGGATGCTGTTCCCGTCCAGAAGGAGACCTTAACCACGCGTAAACTCGGCTCGCTGGAGGTTTCCAGCATGGGACTGGGCTGTCTGCCTATGGTGGGGTATTACGGCGGTGGTCCGCGCGATCGCAAAGCCATGGTGTCGCTCATCCGGGCCGCCTTCGAACAAGGCATTACGTTCTTTGATACTGCCGAGGTGTATGGTCCCCATCTCAGTGAAGAATTTGTCGGGGAAGCACTGGCCCCCGTTCGCGATCGTGTGGTGATTGCCACTAAGTTCGGTTTCGGCGTGGAGGAGGGGAAGCCAACCTCCCTTAACAGCCATCCTGACCATATTCGCCGTGCCGTAGAGGGCTCGCTAAAGCGTCTTAAAACGGACCATATCGATCTGCTTTATCAGCATCGCCCCGATCCGAATGTGCCGATTGAGGATGTGGCGGAAACCGTGAAAGCGTTGATCCAGGAGGGTAAAGTGAAACACTGGGGGTTGTCGGAAGCGAGTGCCAGGACAATCCGCCGCGCACATGCGGTACTCCCTGTGACTGCAGTACAGAGTGAGTACGCCATGTGGTGGCGTGAACCGGAGACGCGGATATTTCCAACGCTCGAAGAGCTGGGTATCGGCTTTGTACCTTACTGCCCGACCGCCCGGAGTTTCCTTGCCGGGGCAGTCAATCCAGATCAGCGGTTCGACAGCACAGATCGGCGGCATAACCTGCCACGTTTCCATCCCGATGCCCTGGCCAAAAACATGGTACTGCTTGAATTTGCGCAATCATTTGCGCAATCGTGGGCCCGCCGCAAAAACACCACTCCGGTTCAGTTCGCGCTGGCCTGGGTGATGGCACAACGGCCATGGATTGTCCCCATCCCGGGTACGACGCAATATCCGCACCTGATAGAAAATAGCGGTGCACCGCAAGTCCGGTTGACGGACAGCGAGTTACGCGAAATCGATGCAGCGCTTGCCAGGATCCCATTGCAGGGCGGTCGCGCAGATCCGTTTACCGAAAGTCAGTTTGATAAAAGTTAAACGGTGATGGCCACCTTTATACTTACTGTCACAGGGAGACTGTAGGTAAAGTCTCCCGGTTTGGCGATCCGACCCTGACATCACGAGTTGTTCATTGTCACCAACAGCGGGCCCGAACCAACGCCGGGCCAGGGTAGGGCATTAACAGTCCTGTATTGCTGAAGGCGGCGTGAGTGAAGGTGGCGTATCCGGAAGCGGGGGAATGATCCCGTCGACGGGGTGCGGCAGATAGCGAGCCTCGAGTTCCATGATTTCGGCATCGCTAAGTGAAAAGTCCAGCGCGCTGATAGCCGTGGAAAGATGTTCTGGTTTCGTCGCGCCGATGATCGGTGCTGTGATGACCGTTTTTGATAGCAACCAGGCAATTGCAACATGGGCTCTTGGCACATGGTGCTTTTCAGCAATGCTGGCAACAACATCAATAACGGGCTTATCCAGAAGGGCTGCGTTCTCATACATTTTTAACGCAAAGGCATCGTTTTGCGTTCGTCGGGACGTGACACTCCAGTCGCGCGTGAGCCTGCCGCGTGCCATCGGACTCCAGGGGATCACACCAACGCCCTGGTCTTCACACAGGGGCAGCATTTCGCGCTCTTCTTCCCGGTAAAGCAGGTTGTATTGCGGTTGCATCGAAATAAATCGGGTCCAGCCGTTACGCTCTGCCGTATGCTGCATTTTTGCAAAGCGCCAGGCTTCCATAGATGATGCGCCGATGTAACGTACTTTTCCTGATTTAACGAGGTCATTCAGAGCCTCCATGGTCTCTTCAACAGGCGTGGAGTGGTCAAAGCGGTGAATCTGAAAGAGATCCACGTAATCCATGCCTAAGCGCATCAGGCTATCGTCAATAGACTGAAAAATGGCCTTGCGGGAAAGAAACCCGGTATTGGGTGAGTTGCGCCACGGAAAGAAGGTCTTTGTCGCCACAACGATCTCATCGCGTCTGGCCATTTCTCTCAGCGCTTTTCCAGTGATCTCTTCAGAACTTCCGCCCGAGTAGATATTCGCGGTATCAAAAAAATTAATGCCCGCTTCAAGCGCCTGACGAATGAGCGGACGTGACGCCTTTTCATCCAGGGACCAGGGTTGAGGCAAGCGTTCAGGTTCACCATAGCTCATACAACCGAGACAAAGACGGGAGACTTTCAAACCGCTACGACCCAGATTCACATACTCCATTCTGTGTTCCTTCTTTTATTGCCAGCAATTCTGTATGTGACAGGGTATTGCACTGACATGAAGGGAACCAGCATGCGCCATCGAATGGTGTTGTGAGTTTTTTTCACAGATAGGCGTAATCGTCAGTGGGTTTTACATACAAACTGCGTGGCCAACGGTGAATCCTCAAGACTGAGGAGGGATACCTCCCGAGGCACAGCAACATTCTTATTTAACATAATATACATTATGCGCACCAACGTAATGCCAGTCAAAATCTGCCTTTCTACGGTCGTGATTGCCCCTGGTCATTGATAGCTTGTGAAATCCCAACTTCTACGTTTATCCAATGTTAAAAGACGTTTGATATACTCCTGGCTTTGACCACCGCTGCTGTAGACTTATGGAAATCGAACTCAATAAAAGCTTCAAAGAAAGGATTTTCCACGCTGTCATTTTTGAAGTGACGGCCAACGTTATCATCGCTCTGTCTCTTGCGTGGCTGATGAACGTTTCGGTACTCCAGTCGGGTTCGTTGTCGGTGATATCTGCACTTACCGCAACGGTCTGGAATTTTGTCTTCAATAAGTTCTTTGACTCCCTTCAGAAAAAACATCAGTTTCAACGAACGTTTCTCGTTCGCGCCATCCATGCAGTTGGGTTTGAAACGGGCCTTATCATCTCCTTAATCCCTGTGGCCATGTTCATGCTGAATTTGACGATCGCGGAGGCATTTTTTGTTGAGATTGGCCTTGTACTGTTTTTCCTGCCATACACGATGCTTTTTAACTGGCTCTATGATTATCTGCGTTGGACATTCGTAGGAAGTAAACGGTCTGCTGTGTAGCGAGTATTGATATCGGTCACATTCGCAAGCCCTTGATCGTGTTGGACTCCACTCTCTTTCTATACTTCTCATTTCACCATCACTTTTGAGGAGTCCATAATGTTTGATCATGTAAAATTCGGCGTCAGCGATTATGAGAGAAGTAAAACCTTCTTCCTCATGTCGCTTCAACCGCTCGGTGTCGAACTCGTCGATGAAGGCTCTCCTGACTATGGCGTCGAAATGAGTTCCGGCGATGTTTCTCTTTGCCTTTTTCAGTCGAATGATAAACCCGCTCCGCTTCATCTGGCCTTTGTGGCCACGACACGCCAGCAGGTTGATGATTTTTACCATGCCGCGCTGCGCGCAGGCGGACGCGACAATGGCGCACCGGGATTACGCTCCTACGGTAAAAATTACTATGCCGCATTTGTCATTGCGCCTGATGGTCATAATATCGAAGCGGTATGCCATGCCCCCGAAGAAAGATAACTTAATTTCACTCGCTTGCGAGTACCCGCGCCAGCCAGTTTTCTGGCTGGCTCGCGCTCAAGCCAATACGACCGATACCCCTTTTTCCGATACCGCATTGACCCAGCCGCGGTCGGTATCGCCTTCGACGACAATCGTATTCGCCAGCGCCACATCGCCAATAACAAATGATGACGCCGTATTTATTTTTTCCGGCGACACCAGGACAACCGTCTCGGCGGCTCTGCCGGAAAATGCACGTTTGATGCACGCCTCTTCGAAATCTCCTGTCGTCAGCCCTGCTTCCGGATGGATACCGGTCACGCCCATAAAGAACAGATCCGCATGAATGTTTTCGATTCCTTCGATGGCCGCCGCGCCGACGGCGACAATCGAGTGTTTATACAAACGGCCGCCGATCAGAATCACCTCAATAAAAGGATGATTAATAAGCCCCAGGGCAATGCTCGGACTGTGCGTCACCACGGTAATACGCAGGTCATGCGGTAAAAAGGCGATCAGTTCTGAGGTGGTCGTTCCGCCGTCAACGATCACCACCTGGCCCGAAGAAATCAGCTGCGCCCCCTTCTGCGCCACTTTTCTCTTGGCATCCATTTTAACGGACTGTCGTTCCGCGAAAGGCACAGTAGCGGAAGACGACGGCAGCGCGCCGCCGTGAACCCGCTGTAAACGCCCTTCTGCCGCCAGCTCGCGCAAATCGCGTCGGATGGTATCTTCAGAGACGTCGAAGAGAACGCTAAGCGCTTTTGACTGGACTTGACCTTCGGCACCGAGCTTTTCAAGGATCAACTGTTTTCGCTGACTGGTGAGCATGATGTATTCCTGATGTTGCATGTTTAATCTTGAAAATGCACGATAGTGCTGGTATTGATAGTTACTCTACGTAAGGAGGACGAAACGTGCAATCAAAACGTGCAGATGTGCGCATCATTGACAGTGAAACCCTGTCCGATAACTGGTACTTACTTAAAAAATATACCTTTGACCTGCAAAGACGCGATGGCGAATGGCAGCGGCAAACGCGTGAAGTTTATGACCGGGGGAACGGCGCCACGATCCTGCTCTACAACCGTGACCAAAAAACGGTGATTCTGACCCGCCAGTTCCGCTTCCCGGTCTTTATTAATGGCCATGAGGACAATCTGATTGAGGCAGCGGCCGGCCTGCTTGATAACATGGATCCGGAAAGCCGCATTAAAGCAGAGGCGGAAGAAGAGACCGGGTTTAACGTGTCGAGCGTGCAGAAAATCTTTGAAGCCTACATGAGCCCAGGCTCCGTCACGGAGAAACTCTATTTCTATATTGCCGAGTATCAGCCGAAGGACAAAACCAGCGCAGGCGGCGGTATCAAAGCGGAGGGCGAAGATATCGACGTGCTGGAAATGCCCTTTGAAGAGGCCTTGCGGGGAATTGATACGGGCAAAATCGTCGACGGAAAAACCATCATGCTGCTCTACCATATTGCACTGAAAGGCATTCTGTAACCTGCCGCTCGCCCGACGCCTGTCCCGGTGCAGGTGTCGGCCTGTGCTATCCTTGCTGAAACACGCAAAACGGAGATCTGAAGATGGCCGACTGGAACCCTTCGCTTTATCTGCAATACGGCGCTGAACGAACGCGCCCTGCCGCCGAGCTGCTTGCCAGAATTCCCCTGAGTGACGTTGCCACCATTGCCGATTTGGGCTGCGGGCCGGGAAACAGCACCGCGCTGTTGCAGCATCGCTGGCCAAAAGCGCAGATTGTCGGCGTCGATAACTCACCGGCTATGCTGGAAGAGGCGCGCAGCGCACTGCCCGACTGTCAGTTCGTTGAGGCCGATATCCGCCAGTTCAGGCCAGGCCAGCCGTTGAACCTCATCTATGCGAACGCATCCCTACAGTGGATACCTGACCATTACGATCTCCTGCCGCATCTGGCGTCACTGCTCACGCTCAATGGCGTGCTGGCGATCCAGATGCCGGACAACTGGCTTGAGCCCACGCATGTGGCGATGCGTGAAGTGGCGCTGGAGCAAGGCTACCCGGACCGTGGCCGCGAGCCGCTGCCTGGCGTGCATGCCTATTACGATATCCTGTCGGAGGCCGGCTGCGATGTGGATATCTGGCGGACAACCTATTTCCATAAAATGAGTTCGCACCAGGCCATTATTGACTGGGTCAGCGCGACCGGTTTGCGCCCGTGGCTCCAGGAACTGAACGAGAGCGAGCAGCAACGTTTCCTGAAACGCTACCATGAACTGCTGGAAGAGCAGTATCCGCTCCAGGAAAACGGGCAGATACTGCTGGCTTTTCCTCGACTGTTTATGGTTGCCCAGCGTCAGCCCTGAATGGCGCTATGAACGGGCCTCTTTGAGCAGCTGCTGGATAACCTTTTCCTGCTGCTCATAATTCCCTTCGCCAAACGAGGTATAGCGTAGCTGACCTTTAGCATCGAAATAGTAGTGCGCGGGCCAGTACTGGTTGCCGAAAGCGTTCCAGATCTGATAGTTGTTGTCCGTCACAACCCGGTACGGCAGCTGCCATTTATTTACCGCGTTTTTCACCGAGGCGATCGGTTTCTCCCAGGGGTATTCAGGCGTGTGTACCCCTATGACGACCAGGCCCTGAGACTGGTATTTTGTTGCCCAGTCGCGCACGTGCGGAAGCGTATGCTGGCAGTTAATGCAGTCCCAGGTCCAGAAATCGATCAGTACCACCTTCCCGCGCAGTGATTCAGACGTGACAGGGTCACCATTTACCCACCCTGTTCCACCGCTTAACGAAGGCAGCTGGCTGCTGGGCTCGGTCATGACGACCGGTTGAAGCTTCGCCGGTTGCGCGGCGGGCTTTGCCAGATTCAGCAGCGCGGTTTCAAGACGATCCGCGACGCCGTTTGCGCCTTGCAGAACAGACGTCATCCCCGTTGCGTTAAAGACAACGGCCGCTAACATCACCACGCCTGCTCCCTGACGTAACTTTTCCATCAGCGCCGATCTTGCTCTCAGCGGCGCCATCAGCGTGCGGCCTCCGAAAACGAGCAGGCCCAGCATCAGCGCGCAGCCGCTACCATAGGCGGCCAGCAAGGCTCCTGTGGCAATGGCCGAGTGTCCGGCAATATTGATGCTGAAAATGGCGCCCAGAATCGGTCCCGCGCAGGGAGACCAGAGCAGCCCGACGGCAAGCCCGGCCAGAAAAGCCGATGCCATACCACGCGTTTGCCCGCTTCGGGTGTTGAGGACATTTCCCGCGCAGACTGCCGGCCCGGCGATACGCTGGGCAAAGACCGGAAAAATTAAGGCCAGCGCGGCCGTGGCCAGGACGATAAGCGCGATCCAGCGCCCGACGATAGTTGCCTCTGCTATCCACTCGCTGGCGACGGTGACGACCATCGCCACCAGGGTGAACATGACGATCATCCCCGCGAGCAGCGCCAGAATATGTCGCCGCTGCCCCTGAAAACCGGCGAACAGGAGAGGAATTACCGGGAGCGTACATGGACTGAGCAGGCTTATCATCCCGCCCAGGAAAGCAATTATCAGAAACATAGACACCTCACAATACAAGTCCTGCGACGCTGCAGTGAGGCTATTTCATCGTGCGGATGTGTTCAGGATATGTGTAAAAGCGTGGGTTTTTGTCTGGCTCTGTATCGGCCTCGCGGGGAGATACAGAACCGTACAATTAAAGGCGCGGGAGAGTAATCGAAACGTCCAGCCCGCCCTCTGCGCGGTTCTCCAGCTTTAGCTTTCCGTCCAGCTGAGCGGTGAGCTGCGCTGCGATCGCCAGGCCGAGTCCTGTCCCGCCGGTGTCGCGGTTGCGTGATGTTTCTACCCGATAAAACGGCTGTAATACCGCCTCCAGCTCGGCATCCGGTATCCCAGGCCCGCCGTCCATGATGTGAATCACCACCTCTCCGGCAGCCGAGTCATCAATGCTAATGGTGGCGTAGTCGCCAAATTTCAGGGCGTTATCCAGCAGGTTGGTCATCACCCGGCGCAGCGCCTGTGGACGCGTGACGATGGGCAAACGGTTTTCGCCTGCCTGAAACTGCACGTTTTTACCGATGTCCTGATAATCGCAGGCGATGCTGTTTATCCAGGCGTTCAGCTCCAGCTTCAGCGAGGTCTCTTCCAGTGATTCTGATGACCGGGCATACGCAATACCCTCCCGCACCAGACGCGACATGTTATCAAGGTCGTTTAAGAGCTTGTCGCGCAGGTCAGGCTGATCCGCCATTTCAACACGAAGCTTCATGCGGGTAATGGGCGTCTGGAGATCGTGCGATATGGATGCCAGGATCTGCGCCCGCTCCCTGAGATAGGACTGAATGCGCGCCTGCATCGCGTTGAAGGCATGTGCTGCCCGCTGCACCTCGATCGGCCCCTTTTCCGTCATTGGCGTGTTGGCGGCCGGGTCCAGGGAGTCTACCGCGCGGGTAAACTGTGAAAAAGGCCGTATCACCTGGCGTACGGCGATCCAGGAGCAGGCAGCCAGCACGAGCAACTGCAGAATAAGAACAACGGGCAGCCAGCTGGCGACCGGCGGCATCCGAGGGATCAGGTCAATGGTCAGCGGTGCGCCATCATGTAGCGTGAGATGCGCCTGGATATGTGAAATGGCGCCGGGAACGGCGGTGAAGCTGAGCGGGTACTGTGCCGCAAGCGTCGCTTTTAAGGTTCGGATGGCGTCCCGGGAACGCTTGTCCGTCGGCGCGTTGCCAGGATCTCCCGGCCCCAGAATATAGCGATAGTTACCCCGTTCAAGGCGCGGCAGCCAGGCTGCGCGCTCGCTGGCGGGTAAGCGGTCTAAAATAGCCACGCTGGTCGCGACATCGTATTCCAGATTACCGAGCATCACCGTTCGGGCGCTGTGCATTCGCTCTATCATGACCAGCGTCAGGCTCAGGGCATTGGCGAGCAACAGGCCGGGCAGCACGACGATCAGCAAGCGGGCCAGCAGCGAGCGAGGCCAGAGCGTCATTCGTTAGCCTCTTTGATGGTGACCGGCATGGTAAACACATAGCCCTCGCTGCGCACGGTTTTGATATACGCGGGCGTGCGGGCATCTTCATTCAGACGCTGGCGAACCCGGCTAACCAGCAGGTCGATTGAGCGTTCAAACAGCTCGGCATCACGCCCCTGCGTCAGGTTGAGCAGCTGATCGCGGGTCAGCACCCGCTGCGGGTGGTCAAGGAAAACGCGTAGCAGGCGATACTCCGCCCCGCTGAGCGCCACAATCACCCCTTCCGGGTCGATCAGGTGGCGGGCAACGGTATCGAGCTGCCATTCGCCGAACGTCACCAGCCGCCCTGCTTCCGTCACCTGTAAATTGGGCGGCATCGTGCGAAAACGGCGTAAAATCGCTTTGATACGCGCCAGCAATTCTCGCGCGACGAAAGGCTTTACGACGTAATCGTCGGCTCCCATTTCCAGACCCAGGATCCTGTCCGTCTCCTCGTTGCGCGCCGTCAGCATCAGGATGGGCAGATCTTTATATTTCCCGACGCGTAATTGCCGACACAGCGTAAGCCCGTCGTCGCCGGGCATCATAACGTCCAGCACCACCAGGTCGATATGCTGCTTGTCCAGCACGACGCGCATCTCTTTGCCGTTTGCCGCGCCGGAGGCGCGATAACCGGACTTAACGAGATAGTCGATAATCAGTTCACGAATATCCCTGTCGTCATCGACGACAAGGATATGATCAATATGCTCCACCGAAATCTCCAGACCGAAGGGTAACGTACTGAAAATAGCACATTTCAGAGTTTGTCAGCGTCAACAACTGCCTTGACGAAATCCTGCGGATCTTCCTGAGGCGGATTGTGCCCCACGGTTGCGCCGAAGGTACGGTGTTCATACTTACCGGTGAATTTACCCGCGTAGGCCTGCGGTGCCGGATGCGGCGCCCCGTTGTTTCCGCCTTCGATGGTGATCGTCGGAACGGTGATATTCGGCAGCGTGGCCAGTTTTTGCTCGTAGGCGTCGTATTTGCGCTCGCCTTTTTCCAGCCCTAAGCGCCAGCGATAGTTGCTGAGCGTTACCGCAACGTGATCCGGGTTATCAAGGGATTTGGCGCTGGCGTTAAAGACAGCGTCGCTAAATTTCCAGTCAGGTGAGGCCTGAGACCAGATCAAACGAGCGAAGTCATGCGTGTTTTTGGCATAGCCTTCAGCGCCGCGCTCGGTGGCGAAATAGAACTGATACCACCACTGCTGCTCTGCTTTTGGCGGCAACGGCTGTTTGCCAATCTGCTGGCTGCTGATGAGATAACCACTTACCGAAACGAGCGACTTAACGCGCTCTGGCCACAGCGCCGCAACGATATCGGCCGTACGGGCACCCCAGTCATAGCCTGCAAACACCGCCTGCTTGATATTCAGGGCGTCCATCAGGTTCACGATATCTTTCGCCATCGCGGAAGGCTGGCCGTTGCGCGGCGTTTTTGCCGACAGGAAGCGCGTAGTACCGTAGCCGCGCAGAGAAGGCACAATCACGCGATAGCCTTTTGCCGCCAGCGCTGGCGCGACTTCAGCGTAGCTGTGAATATCGTAGGGCCAGCCGTGTAACAGAATGACCGGTTGGCCGTCTTGAGGACCAATGTCGACATACCCGACGTTAAGATCGCCGGCGTTAATTTGCTGTGGACGATCGAAAGCCGCCGCTAAGTTAGTGCCGGTGACTTCGGCCTGACATGACATGACGGTGCCAAGGGAAACGGTGAGAGCAAGCGTTGAATAAGCGAGTTTGCTGAACATGTTGGTATCTCCGGTTGAGTACAATTCACGGGGATATAACAACAGTTCAATGTATAGCGGATATGTGCGGAAACGCGTTTATTGCAAGCCTGTGTATGTATCTGGAACACGGATACAGTGTGATACAAACACAGGCGTTTTTGCCTTAAAGGGAGAGACGATAGCGGACGTAATCGTCAGCGTCACCGTATCGATCGTAGAGTTTACGTGCCGGATTGTTCTCCCGGGTAACCCAGTAGAGCTTTGACCACCCTTCGCGCTTGCCTTCCGCTATCAAGGCATCAATCAGCGCCTTACCCGCTCCCGCGCCGCGCTCGGCTACATCAACAAACAGATCTTCCAGGTAGCAGATGGGCGCGGTTGACCAGGTTCCTTCGTGCAGAACACACATTGCGAAACCGATGACCTTTGCGTCTTTCTCTACCACGCGGCAGAACATCGGTGAATGCGCTGAGAGCGCCCTTTCCCATGTCGATGCGGTAACGGACTCCTCTAGGTAGCAATCATAAAAATGGGTATAGCCATCCCACAGCGGTCGCCACTGGGGATAGTCGTCTTCGCGTAGAGGTCTTACCGTGACAGCCATGCGTTCCTCACATTACAAGTCGATTGCCATTTCAAAACAGCGTAAATCAGCCCCCGCCATACGCGAGTGATGATAGTTTTCGCGCAGCGTCACAAACCCCAGCTTCTGATAGAAGGAGTGGGCGTTAGGCGTTGCATCCAGCCTCAGGCGGGTTATCCCCCGGCTGCGCGCCTCGTGTGTAAGCGCCTCGATAATTCTGGTCGCCATGCCTTTTCCGGTGGCTGAAGGCAAGGTGAATATGGCCTCCAGACAATGGGTATCAAGATCCAGATAGCCGGTAGCCGCAATGACGCCCTTCTCGTCTTCCACCACGTAAAAAGGGTATTCAATGACCATTTGACGGTAATGCTCGGGCATAAGATCCGGCGTCCAGCGTGCAATCACGTCAGCGTCGTAGCTGGTTTTGCAGCCGTGACGAATCGCCTGATTGCGTATATTCCAGAGTATTTCGGCTTCCTGTGGATGAGCAGTTCGTAACGTCATATCACCTCTTCGATATTTCGTCATGAAAGAGACTTTGCCCAGTTTTGGTAGTGAATAACCACAGCACGCCTCACCAGAATGTGATAGAGATGAAAATACCAGAACGCAAACAAAAACATAACGCTTAAATAAGGAGATCCGCAGATGACAATACCGACCCTCACGACAGAACGTCTCCTGCTGAAACCGCTGGTCGCCGAAGATGCGGTTCAGATTCAAAAGCTGTATCCGCGCTGGGAGATCGTTCGCTATTTGGTCTCTTCCGTGCCCTGGCCCTACCCGGATAATGGCGCGGAAAACTATGTGAATAACGTCGCGCTGCCGGATATGGCAAAAGGGATAGCCTGGATCTGGAGCATCCGCCGTCGTGAGGTGCCGGATGCGTTGATGGGGATTATCTGTCTGTACGATGTTGACGATAATAACCGCGGATTCTGGCTGGCGCCGGAGTTTCAGGGACAGGGATATATGCGTGAGGCCAGCATTGCCGCGACGGATTACTGGTTTAATACGCTCAACAAACCCGTTTTGCGGGCGCCGAAGGCCGCCGCGAACAGCCGCTCCCGTCGTATTTCAGACAGCAGCGGCATGCGGCTCATCAGAACAGAAAAGAAAGCCTACGTCAGCGGGATATTGGACTCCGAACTGTGGGAGATCACCCGCGACGAGTGGAACGCCCATCAGGTCAGCTGATAGTGCTTATCCGGCATCAGCCTCTCCGGAATGTTCTCTTCATCGTTCATCTGCAGCAGATCGCGTTCCATCATGTTGCAGATGGCGTCCAGCGGAAGGTCGTTATCTTCTGTGCCAAACGGGTCTTCCAGCTCTTCCGCCAGGGTGTCCAGCGAGATAAAGGTGTATGAGATCAGCGCCGAGACAAACGGCGTCATGTAGTGCAGATCCACAACCAGCGCGAACGGCAGCATGATGCAAAACAGATACACCGTGCGGTGCAAAATCAGCGTATAGGCAAACGGCACTGGCGTTGTCGCAATCCGTTCACAGCCGGAAAGGACGATGGACATATCGTTCAGGCGGTTGTTAAGGCTGTGGAACAGGATGTCCGAAAGCTGCCCGTTACGCCGCCGCACGGCCAGCCACTCCCCCATGACCAGCAAAATACGGTTCGCCGGCGAGTTGGCGCCCATTACCTGAGCTAAAACGTCCGGGGCAAGATAGCGAGAGAGCTGATCAGCGTTCATTTCCCGGCGCAGGGTCATGCGCAGGCAGTTGGCAAAGGCGATCTGCAGGCGGACAAATTCCCCCAGGTGCTTATCGTCCGGCAAGGTGTTTTTTACCTCGCGAAACAGCGAGCGTGCCGCTATCATCAGTTGCCCCCACAGCTGGCGAGCCTCAACGTAGCGTGAATAGCAGGCGTTGTTTCTGAAACCAAGAAAGATTGCGATCGCCACGCCGAGAATGCTAAATGGCGCCACGGTAAATTTGATGCCCAGCGAGGTATACCACGGCAGCATCAGGATAACGGCGATAGAAAGCAGGAAGTTGAGCAGCAGTCGGGTATAGATTTTGGGAAGTACCGAACCGTGCCAGACAAAAATCAGTTGTAGCCAGTGCTGTTTAGGACGAACAATCATAGTGAGTTTCAGGCAAGAAAAGAGCGTGGCTATTAAACGTGATCCCCATCACGGTTGCAAGCATGTTAACGGAACATTGCATTCTCTCACCTGAAGAATGAAAACCGCACGGTGCTGCATTTGATTTTAAAAACAGGGTAAATAGTATGTTGTAACTAAAATAATGCCTTTTTAAACCCGGCCGAAGCCGGGTCACGTAATTAGCAAAGCGGCTTCACCGCTGCGCGCATGCCCTTCAGCAGAATGGCATCAAGATCCCGCGTCACCTGATCAACCAGACCGTCCACCTTCGTCAGGTCCTGCTCCCAGTGCGCTTCTACGCTCAGCACGGCGTGCACCAGTTCGCGGGTAGCGAGCTGATTATCGCGATGCTGCGCCCATAGCTGTTGATAACGTTCCAGCCAGAACGCATCATCCTGCACCGGATAGTTCGCTCCGTTACGCTCCGCGCGATAAAATGCGATCAGTGCCGCTAACGCAAACGTCAGACGCGCTGGCAGTTGACCTGAGGCCTTCTGCCCTGCCAGCAGCTGCGGAAGAATACGCGTGCGATACTTGGTCATGCCGTTGAGCGCGATGGAAAGCAGCTGGTGTCTGATGTAGGGATTTCGAAAACGCCCTGTTACCGCGCTGGCGAACGACTCCAGTTCGTCGCGGGGCAAATCGAGAACCGGAATAATTTCCTCATAAATTGCTTTTTCGACGAAAGCGCACACGTCTTCATCATTCATCGCCTCGCCAACCGTATCCAGCCCGGCCTGATAGGCCACCGGTACCAGCGCCGTGTGCGCACCGTTAAGAATGGCGACTTTACGCTCTTTATAGGGCTTGATGTCGTCGACAATCAGCACATTTAACGGGTACTTATCCAGGCGCAGTTCACCAGCCAGCGAGGCTGGCCCCTGAATTACAAACAGATAAAAGTGTTCAGCCGTGTCCAGGAACCCATCGTGATAACCCAGCTCGGCCTCAAGCGTGTCCACTTCATCGCGCGGGTAACCGGTCACGATACGGTCAACCAGCGTTGAGCAGAAGTAGTTTGCCTCGTTCAGCCACTGGATAAAGGCGGCAGGCAGCGCCCACTCCTGGGCATAGCGCAACACAAATTCACGCAATGCGTCACCGTTGTAGTCAATGAGTTCACACGGAATGATAACCCAGCCCTTGTCAGGCGCGCCGTTAAAGTGGCTAAAGCGCTCAAACAGCAGGCGCGTTAGCTTCGCCGGGTAGCTGACGGCTGGCGCATCGTCGAATTTATCCCCCGCGTGATAGCTGATTCCGGCTTCGGTGGTGTTCGAGAAAACAAAGCGCATATCCGGACTGTGTGCCAGTTTCAGAAAGGCGTCGTAATCGTCGTAGACGCTGATTTCACGGTTAACAGAGCGGATAAGTCGGGCTTCACTCACCTCTTCGCCCTGCTCATTCAGGCCACGAATGATGGTGGTGTACAACCCATCCTGCGTGTTCAGCGACGGCGGGAAGTCGCTCTGAATAGGACGAACGATAACCACACCGGCGTTGAGATCGGTATGTTCATTCAAAAGGTCAATTTGCCAGTCGACAAACGCACGCAGGAAATTGCCTTCGCCAAACTGAATAATGCGTTCGGGATACTGCGCACCGGGAAAATCACGACGGTTGAGCGTGTTCACAAGAGGGTTCCTTTTATGATTAGTCATACAGCCTGATAAGATTGGTACGATAACTTATCAAAACTTTACGACCAGAAACCCTGTTTCGATCAATCCCCGGCGTGGTTGTGAAAAAATTATAAGAATTTATAGAACACCGACGTGGCCGTCATAGCGCCGTCCGGCATCAGGGCGTAGCGCGGGATCTCACCGACCTTTTGCCAGCCGGCACGCTGGTAGAAGGTTTCGGCGCCGCTGCCGGTGGAGGTATCGAGCACCAGAACCGAAATGTTTCTGGCCCGGGCCTCCGCTTCCAGCGCTTCCATCAGCGCCATTGCGGCCCCTTTTCGACGCGCTTTTTCATGAACCAGCAGCTTTGCCACGTCCGCACGGTGCGGCTGGTTTTCCGGCTGGTCGGTAATCATTTGCACCGTGCCGATGACGCCCTCCTGCGGATCAATACTGGCCAGCACCACGCGCTCGTTGCGCCCTACGCTGTCAGCTATGCCGAGCCAGAATGAACGGGCCTTCTCCAGGTTAAAAGGCAGCATAAAGCTGACGGATGCGCCGCCGTTTACGCAGTTTTCGAGGATCCCGGCCAGCGCATCAAGATGGGTGAGAATGTCGTCGCGGGTGAGGTTTTTGATTTGCAGTGAGGTATTCATTTTTTTGTCCTTACGAAGAATACCCTCACTTTGCATTTAACATTTCATTAACGCAAACGGAACGGTCATACGCTTTTGTTATGTCATCTGGCCCGCTGCCGCTGCTGCTTCATGGCATACATTTTTTCATCGGCATCTTTGAGCCACTGCTGCAGGTCGTTGCCGTTATGATCGAATTCGCTCAGCCCCCAGGAGAACAGAAGCGACCACGGATGTAGCTTGCGTGCATTGTAGTTTTCGACCTGCTCGGCGAGATACTGCATGGCAATCCACGCGCCCTTCTCATCCGTATCAGCAAACAGCACGGCAAACTCATCGCCACCAAAACGAACCAGCATATCCGCTTCGCGGAAAGAGGCGCGCATCAGCTGCGCCATGGTCTTTAACGCCTTATCCCCCTCTTCGTGCCCGTAGCGATCGTTAATCTCCTTGAAACGATCCAGATCCAGCCAGCCGAGCGTTAACGGCTCGGCCCGGCGTCGGGCGATGGAGAGCGTGAACCGCACGAGCTGGTTAAAGCCCCGCCGGTTGAATAATCCGGTCAATTCATCCGTGGTCGCCGCGCTGATTGCCGCAAACTCATCTTCAGCCAGCGCGCCCAAATCCCCCAGCACGGCGAGATCGGTCGCTGAGAACTCCCGCGGTGCGTAGTCAATCAGGCAAAGCGAGCCAACGCTTGCGCCGTTGCGTAAACGCAGCGGAAAGCCTGCGTAAAACCGCACGCGAGGTTCGCCGGCCACCAGCGGGTTATCCGCAAAACGATCGTCCTGAAGCATATCCCCGACGATCAGCGGTGCTTCGGTGAGGATGGTATGGCCACAAAAAGAGATGTTGCGCGGAACGGAATCGGGTGCCTGCCCATCCGCAGACTTAACGATCAGCGTATGCTCATCAATAAGGTTGACCATGGCCAGCGGTACCTGGAAAAAGCGTTTTGCCAGACGCGTTAAGCGGTCAAACGCCGGGGAACTGTCAATCTCAAGCAGACCCGATTCGCGCAGCGCGTTAAGTCTGTCAATTTCATTTTCAGGTGTTGCAGGTGCTTTCATAATGTCTCCTGACGTAAAGCGTTACTCAAAGCGTAGCTTAAACCGAGACATTGTCAGCGTTCGACGTCCTGTTAAGCCGCTATCCATTTCACGTCAATGCGTTATGACGATTTGCTCGTCCGCCAGCCAGGTACGAGGCTGCAGGCGGTAAGCGCAGAACGCATTAAATATCATTTTTGGGCGTTCATCTGTATCACCAGCCAGCGGTGGATCACGCTGACGATATAATGTTGCTGCTGCGCGCTCAGCTGCACGCCCTGGGGAATGTTATGCCATTTTGCCAGACAGCCCCGGCAGCAGGTCGCGGTGGCATGCTGGGCGATAAACACCGGGTGGCCACGCATGGGCGTCTGCTTGCCGTCGTTTGCGGGTTGCGCGGGTGCAAGGCGTTTAGCGACAAAATCGGCGGCATGCTGGTCAATGGTTTCGGGGCCTTTGTCCCAGCAGTACTGTCGTTCCTTATTGCCTAAGCGGAAGCGCGAGCGAAACGTCGATCGCGCCAGGCGGGAAAAGAGGGGATCCAGGTCAGACATCAGTATACAGAACGTCCCAGGCGCTGGGTCAGCTTCTCAAGAACCGCCACGCCGGCAAGTGAATTTCCCGTTTCATCCAGCTCCGGGCTCCAGACGGCAATCGCCATTTCATGCGGCACTATCGCCACCACCCCGCCGCCAACGCCCGATTTGGCCGGAAGGCCAACCCGCCAGGCAAACTCCCCGGCGTTCTGATACATGCCGCTGGTAGCCATCAGGGCGTTAACCTGACGCGCCTGAAGCGGGGAAACCACCTCCTGATCGAGATGCGGCGCGTGCCCCTGGTGCGCAAGGAACAGAAACGTCTGAGCCAGCTCAACGCAGTTCATCTTCAGGGCGCAGTAATGGAAGTAGTTTTGCAGCACGGTCGCCACGTCGTTGTGGAAGTTACCGAAGGATTTCATCAGCCAGGCGATAGCCGCGTTGCGGGCCGAGTGTTCAAACTCCGAGCGCGCCACCACCGAATCATAGGCAATATCGTCCACGCCAGAAAGCTGACGAACAATCTCAAGCATTCGCTGACGCGGTGCGCTGAGGCGGCTTTGCAGCATATCGCAGACCACCAGCGCCCCGGCGTTGATAAAAGGGTTACGCGGTTTACCCTGCTCGATTTCGAGCTGAAGCAGTGAGTTAAAGGGCTGGCCGGACGGATCTTTTCCCACGCGCTGCCAGATCTCTTCTTCCTCATACTGGCGCATCGCCGCGACCAGACTCAGCACTTTAGAAATAGACTGAATAGAAAAGCGTTCAGTGGCATCGCCTGCCTGGTATCGCTGTCCGTCTATGGTACAGATAGCGATGCCCAGCTTATTCCCGCTCACCGAGGCAAGGGCCGGAATGTAGTCGGCTACCTTCCCCTTTCCTAATAACGGACGAACCTGCGCCAGAATCTCGTCCAGCATCTCATTATGGATGACCGCAGCCACTCTTTGCTCCTTGCCCTCAGGCTAAAACGGGCTGCGAGTATAACAGAGGCTAATGTATTGCGTCAGGCGCTAAGACGAAAACGCGAAACGGCCTGCAATAAAAGATCGGACTGCTTTTGCAGGCGTTCAGAGGCCTCCGAGGCGTCAGAAACCAGCAGATCCGTCTGGCGCGAGACCTGATTCAGCGCCTGAAGCTGGCGCGTCATCTGGTGAATACTTTCTCCCTGACTGAGCGTGGCGGTCGAGATTTCATTCAGCAAACTGCTTAAATTGCCCACCAGACCGGTGACCTGCTGCAGGTTCTCTTCCATCAGATTCACGGCGCGGGAGCCGTCTTCAATGCCCTGCACGGAGCGGTTGATCAACTCCTGAATGGTCTGCGTCGAGTGGCTGCTCTTTCGCGCCAGGAGGCCGACTTCCCGGGCTACGACGGCAAACCCGCGCCCCTGGTTTCCGGCATGGGCGGCCTCAATGGCGGCGTTGAGCGCCAGAATGTTAGTCTGAAACGCCACGCTGTCGATCATCGCCACGATCCCGCGCATCTCTGACGATCGCTCGACGATCGCCTGCATGGAGGCATTCACGGTCGACATCATCTGGTCGCCTCCTGCGGCAGCCTGACGCGCTTCATCCGCGCGCGAGCTGGCGAGCCGGGCATAGCCGGTATTCCCTTCCACGTGGGTTTCCAGCGCTGCGATATGCGCTGTGACCTCCTCCAGCTCCTTTGCCTGACGCGCCGACTGCTGGTAAAGCTTCTGGTTTCCCTCCGCGAGGGAGCCAATGTTCTCCACCATCGTGGCTGTGGCGTGGCTGACCTGCGTCACCAGCTGCTGCAAGCCGCGCTGCATGGTGGCAACGCTGTCGCTAAGCTGTCCCGTCTCCCGGTTAAAGCGCATCACGTTCGGCGGCGTGCCGGAGAGATCTCCAGCGGCCAGCCGGTTAATATGCGCAATAAGCCGACGCAATGGCGTAATCACCCACCTGGACATGCCGAACCAGACGGCTGCGGCGATGGCGAGCAGCAGAACCGGCGCCAGCAGGAACAACGTTTGCAGACCGGAGAGCTGCGCCATTAAGGCCTGACGCCCCTGCATGGCCTGCTTCTCGCTGGCCTGCTGATAGCGCGCGTAGTTGTCGTTAAAGTCGGTCTGAAACGCCTGTGCCGGCACGGCAAAAAAGGCATCAATGGAGTTGGTTCTGACAAGCGCTTCCGATTGCTCCTTAATGGCATCGTAGAAAAGCTGGTAACTGTTAATCAGCGCTTCATCTTTTGGCGGGCTGAGCGCCAGCCAGTCCTTCCATGCCTGCTGAGAAACCGCCAGCGACTTTTGTGCGTCGTCCATCAGGCTGTGCCAGCTTCCTTCCGAGCCGGTTTCTTTATCCTGCATAAACCAGACGCCGGAGCGGTTGAGCAGATCGCTCGCCGCCAGCAGAGAGACGCGCGCCAGATCCAGCTTGCTCTGCTGCTGATACGCCAGCAGGTTTTGCCGTTCATTGCGCTGAGCTTCCTTCAGGGAGGCGTTCAGCAGAAAGGATGAGGAGAGCTGCAGCGCGGAGAAAAGGCCAATAATACAAAAGATACCCGTCAGCAGGCCAAACTGGCGAGGGATAAGACGCTGCGCAATACGGCGAAAAATTTGCGTTAGGTTCATAATTTTCTTCAGTAACAAGACGTTAGACGCGTGCGAGTCTACGAAACGAAAATGACAGAACCATTGCAGATAAATGACAACGGCCCTCGTGATGAGGGCCGAATAAATTACACGCGATCCTTCCACACCGTCTGCACATTACAGAACTCGTGCAAACCAAAATGGGAAAGCTCGCGGCCAAAGCCACTTTTCTTCACGCCACCAAAGGCCACGCGCGCGTCGCTAGCGCTGTATCCGTTGATAAACACCCCACCGCACTCCAGCTCGCGAGAGAATTTATCCGCAAGCGCTGCGTCGGCGGTGAAGACCGTGGCAGACAGGCCAAAGTCGCTGTCATTGGCAAGCGTCAGGGCGTGCGCCGCATCTTTCGCTACGGTAATGGCCGCGACCGGACCAAACAGCTCCTGGCGGAAGGCCGTCATCGACGGGGTGACGTTCGCCAGCACGGTTGGCGCGTAATAATTCCCCTCACCGCTGATTTTTTCTCCCCCCAGCAGCAGCGTTGCCCCTTCTGCCAGGCTCGCCTGCACCTGCTGATGCAGTTCATCGCGCAGATCATAGCGCGCCATCGGGCCAAGGTAGTTCTCTTCTTCATCCGGCGAGCCCATCTTTAACGCGGAGACGGCGTCAACGAAGCGTCGGGTAAAAGTGTCTGCAATACCCTCTTCCACAATGAACCGTTTGGCCGCCGCGCACACCTGCCCGGTATTCTGGTAGCGCCCTGCTACCGCCGCCTTCACGGCAAGATCCAGGTCGGCATCGTTGAGAACGATGAACGGGTCAGACCCCCCCAGCTCAAGAACGCATTTTTTCAGCGCCGCCCCCGCCTGCGCGCCAATGGCGGCCCCGGCGCGCACGCTGCCGGTAACGGTTACCGCCGCAATGCGACGATCGTTAATCGCCTGGCTTACGCCGTCATTGGTGGCGTTCACCCAGCCGAATACCCCTTCAGGGAAGCCGGCGTCCGCAAAAATCTGCGCGATAAGTTCCGCCGAGCCGAGCACGTTGGGCGCGTGTTTGAGCAGATAGCTATTACCTGCCAGCAGGATCGGCACCGCGCCGCGCAGCACCTGCCAGAGCGGGAAGTTCCACGGCATCACCGCCAGAATTGGCCCCAGCGGACGATACTTGATGACCGCGTTGTCATTCTCGACCTGCGTGGGTTCAGCATTCAGCATCGCCGGGCCATGTTCGGCATACCAGTCGCAAAGGCCCGCTGATTTCGCCACTTCCGCCCGCGCCTGCTGAATGGGTTTTCCCATCTCGCGGGACATCATTCGGGCCATCTCTTCCGCGCGACCGCGCAGCGCGGTGCCGAGATCGCGCAGCTTCTGCGCCCGGTGGGCTACGCTTTCGCACCGCCAGTGACGAAAGCCCGCATCAGCCAGCGCGATGGCACGTTCAACCTCTTCCTGCGTCGCCCAAGGATACGAGGCGAGCGTTTCACCCGTTGCAGGGTTAACGGACAGAGCATGTGTAGCAGATGAATATTTCATGATTTTCTCCACGCATTTCGGTTGATTAAGTGTGGCTCACTCTGCTATTTCTTAAAAATGAATAATACTGACCACCTTATTCACGAAACGAGAATGCTATGGACTTAACCCAGCTTGAAATGTTTAACGCCGTCGCGCTGACGGGCAGCATCACCCAGGCGGCGCAGAAGGTGCATCGCGTTCCTTCGAATCTGACGACCCGCATCCGCCAGCTGGAGGCCGATCTTGGCGTGGAGCTGTTTATTCGTGAGAACCAGCGCTTGCGCTTATCTCCCGCCGGGCATAACTTCCTGCGCTACAGCAGGCAGATCCTGGCGCTGGTGGATGAAGCGCGCATGGTCGTTGCGGGCGATGAGCCGCAGGGGCTGTTTGCCCTCGGCGCGCTGGAGAGCACCGCCGCCGTGCGCATCCCTGAGACGCTGGCGCAGTTTAACCAGCGCTATCCGCGCATCCAGTTTGCCCTTTCTACCGGGCCGTCCGGGACGATGATTGATGGCGTACTGGAGGGAACCCTGAGCGCCGCCTTTGTCGACGGGCCGCTGTCGCACCCGGAGCTGGAGGGGATGCCGGTCTACCGGGAAGAGATGATGCTGGTCACCCCTGCCGGGCAGACAGAGGTAACGCGCGCTGCGCAGGTGAGCGGCAGCGATGTTTATGCCTTTCGCGCAAACTGCTCGTATCGCCGACACCTGGAGAGCTGGTTTCATGCAGACAGAGCCGCGCCGGGACGCATTCATGAGATGGAGTCCTATCACGGCATGCTGGCCTGCGTCATCGCGGGCGCGGGCATCGCACTGATGCCGCGCACAATGCTGGAAAGTATGCCGGGCCACCATCAGGTTGAAGCCTGGCCGCTGGCGGAAAACTGGCGCTGGCTCACCACCTGGCTGGTGTGGCGACGCGGGGCGATGACCCGCCAGCTGGAAGCGTTTATAGCGCTGCTAAACGAACGTCTTCAACCAGCGCCTTCTCCATAAAAAGGCTAAGCGGATCGTCCACATATGGGGCAAACGCCGGACGCCGATCGTAGCCGCTTCGTTCATAAAGCCGAATCGCGGCATGCTGTTTGATGCCCGTTTCCAGCCGTACGGTATGGCAGTGACGGCTCAGGGCCTCATCTTCCAGCGCGGCCAGCAGCTTCTCAGCCAGATGTTGCCCGCGATGGGCCGGATCGATATAAACCCGCTTCATCTCCCCCGTTCCGTCGCCGTTGAGCACGATAGCTCCACAGCCAACGGCCTGAAGCTGCGGGTCGCGGACGATCATCAGGATAAGGGATGTCGCGGGCAGTTCTGAAAGATCGAGCAGATGGTTGCTTTCGGCGGGATAGAGTTCGCTCTGATAACGGTCGAGGGCCGCAATCAGCATAAGAATGTCCGGGTGACGTGCAGATTCAGAGGTAATGGAATACATGGCAGGCTCCTTGCTTTATTTGTGAAACTCAATGTCAACATAGCGCAGGCCTGCCAGGCTGCTTCATAGTATTAACTTATCGCGCAGCCGCTAGCGTAAAAAGATCCGCCCTTTCAGGTACAGCGTGGCCTGGCCGGCAATGAGTACGCGATCTCCCTTCAGCTCGCAGCGAAGATCCCCGCCGCGGTACGACACCTGGCGGGCGTTGAGCGACGTCTTACCCAGCCTTTCACTCCAGTAGGGGATCAGCATGCTGTGCGTGGACCCGGTAACCGGATCTTCCGGCACCCCTTCGCCCGGGCAGAAAAAGCGGCTGACGAAGTCATATTCCCCTTCGCCCGGCGCGGTTACGCAGACCATTTTGCCCAGCGGAACCATCGCGCCAATATCCGGCATTAATGCCTCCACCTGCTGCTGGCTCTCCAGCACCACGCAGTAGTCTCGCCCGACGCGCACCTCTTTTGCCGCCGGGATGCCCAGCGCGCTAAACAGTGCAGGCGGTGGGTTATCGACGACCTCCGTGGACCATGCGGGGAAATTCAGCGTCAGCCAGTCGCCGCTGCGTTTGACCGTCAGCTCCCCCACGAAGCGCGTGGTAAAGTGGATTTCCGTGTGCGGATAGTCCAGATACTCAAAAATGACGTGTGATGCCGCGAGGGTCGCATGGCCGCAGAGGTTAATTTCATGCAGCGTGGTGAACCAGCGCAGTTCAAATCCGCCGTCGGTTCGCACAAAAAACGCGGTTTCCGACTGATTATGCTGCTGTGCCATTTTGAGAAGCGTCTCGTCCGGCAGCCACTCTTCCAGAGGACATACCGCTGCCGCGTTGCCGCCAAAGGTTTTGTCGCTGAAGGCATCCACCAGATAAAAATCAATTTCCCGCATTGTCTCTTCCTCTTTTGTTATCAGTTTTAGCGCAGATACACAGTGCCTTTCAGGTAGCACGACGCTTGACCGCTCATCAATACGCGCTCCCCTTTCAGCTCGCAGCGCACATCCCCGCCGCGCGCCGAAACCTGACGGGCAAACATTGCCGTTTTCCCCAGCTTTTCGCTCCAGTAGGGGATCAGCATCGTGTGCGCGGATCCAGTCACCGGATCTTCCGGAACGGCAACGCCCGGTGAGAAGAAGCGGCTGACAAAGTCATATTCCCCTTCACCCGGTGCCGTCACGCTCACTTTATGCTCGCCCGGCGTCATTGCCGAAAAGCGCGGCGCAAGCGCTTCAACCTGCCGGGGATTTTCCAGCACAATCACCCAGGCGCGGCCTTTACGGGCTGCAACGTAATGGCGGATACCGAGCGCCGCGAGCATCTCCGGCGGCGGCGTCTCTTCACGGGTCGGGCACGCCGGGAAGTCCAGCGTCATCCACTCTCCCTCCCGGCTGACCGTCAGTCGGCCAGAGGCGGTATCAAAGTGGATCCGCGAGTCGGGGTAATCGAGTTCATTAAACAGAACGTACGCGGCGGCCAGGGTGGCGTGACCGCAGAGATTGACTTCAGTGAGCGTGGTAAACCAGCGTAGCTCAATGCCGCCCTTAGTGCAGACGAAAAATGCGGTTTCCGACTGATTATGCTGCTGCGCCATTTTCAGTAACGTCTCATCCGGCAGCCATTCGTTCAGCGGGCAAACCGCTGCCGGATTGCCGCCGAACGAGGTATTGCTGAACGCATCTACCAGATAAAAATCAATCTCCTGCATTGTCTTACCGCCTGTCTTTGCTGTGTTGTACTTTTATATTCAATGAAAACAACGCCCCCGGCTACCGCTTTCATAAGGTAAATATTGAGATCTGCGTCACATAATGGTTGAGTTTTCGCCGTATGCCGTTTTAAGATCGCCTTCTCATCTTTCCAGCAACGAATCTCCGACATCCCTATGACAACGAACACAGTTTCCCGCAGGGTCGCGTGGCTACGCGTGGTCACGCTGGCCATTGCCGCATTTATTTTTAACACCACAGAATTTGTTCCGGTTGGGCTGTTGTCTGACATAGCAGAAAGCTTCCAGATGGAAACGGCGCAGGTGGGGATTATGTTAACTATCTACGCCTGGGTGGTGGCGCTGATGTCTTTGCCGTTTATGTTGCTGACCAGCCAGATGGAGCGGCGCAGGCTGTTGATCGGCCTGTTTGCCCTGTTCATTGCCAGCCATGTCCTGTCGTTTATGGCGTGGAATTTTACGGTGCTGGTCATTAGCCGCATCGGCATTGCCTTTGCCCACGCGGTGTTCTGGTCGATCACCGCGTCGCTGGCTATTCGGCTCGCGCCGGCGGGTAAACGCGCCCAGGCCTTGAGCCTGATTGCCACCGGCACCGCGCTGGCGATGGTGCTGGGGCTGCCCATTGGCCGCATCGTAGGACAGTACTTCGGCTGGCGTACCACCTTCTTTGCCATCGGCATGGGCGCGCTGGTGACGCTGGTGTGTCTGATTAAGCTGCTGCCCGCGCTGCCAAGCGAACATTCCGGCTCGCTGAAAAGCCTGCCGCTGCTGATGCGTCGCCCGGCGCTGCTGAGTATCTACCTGCTTACCGTTATCGTGGTCACCGCGCACTACACGGCGTACAGCTACATTGAACCGTTTGTGCAGGTGGTCGCGGGTTTTAGCGCAAACTTTGCCACCCTCTTACTGCTCATTCTCGGCGGCGCGGGCATTATTGGCAGCGTGCTGTTTGGTAAACTGGGTAACCAGCATGCCTCCTTGCTGGTGAGCAGCGCCATCGGCCTGCTGCTGGCGTGCCTGGTGCTGCTGCTGCCTGCGTCAGGCAGCGAAAGCCAGCTGGCGATCCTGAGCCTGTTCTGGGGCGTGGCGATCATGATTATTGGTCTCGGTATGCAGGTGAAAGTCCTGGTTCTGGCGCCGGATGCCACGGACGTGGCGATGTCGCTGTTCTCGGGGATATTCAATCTGGGGATTGGCGCGGGGGCGCTGGTGGGCAATCAGATTAGCCTACACGTATCGATGTCGGCGATTGGCTATCTGGGGGCGATTCCGGCGCTCGTCGCGCTCGTCTGGTCGGTACTCATCTTCCGCAAGTGGCCGGTGGCGCTGGAGGAACAGGGGCAGCACGGGTGAGGTGCGTTTGTGCCGGGCAAGGCGTAGCCGCCACCCGGCAATGACATCAGTGGTAGGTCTTAATAATCTCCAGCACGCCGTTAATAATAAACTGCACGCCCATACAGACCAGTAAGAAGCCCATCAGACGGGAAATCGCCTCGATACCGCCCTTGCCCACCCAGCGCATGATCGCACCGGAACTGCGCAGAGACGCCCACACGATAACCCCAATAAGCGCAAAAATTAGCGGTGGCGCAACGGTCAGTACCCAGTCCGGGAAGGTAGAGCTGTCGCGCACCGTCGATGCAGAACTGATGATCATCGCGATGGTACCCGGCCCGGCCGTACTCGGCATGGCCAGCGGTACAAAAGCAATATTCGCGCTCGGTTCGGACTCCAGCTCTTCAGATTTGCTGGTTGCCTCCGGAGACTCGTGCGCTTTTTGCGCCGGGAACAGCATGCGGAAGCCGATAAAGGCCACAATCAGCCCGCCCGCAATACGCAGCCCGGGAATTGAAATCCCGAAGGTGTTCATCACCAGCTGTCCGGCGTAGTAGGCCACCATCATAATGGCAAACACATACACCGAAGCCATCATCGACTGATGGTTGCGCTCGGCGCTGTTCATATTCCCTGCCAGCCCCAGGAACAGCGCCACCGTCGTTAACGGGTTAGCTAACGGCAACAGTACCACCAGCCCGAGACCAATTGCTTTTATCAAATCCAACATAGTGCGTCGTTGTCCTTATCCATATTTAACATCGCAATTATAGGGTGAAAGTGTGACGTTCAGCCATCGGCGCAACGTAACGATAGTTTTCCTTTGGGAACGATACTCGTTAGTTATCTTCCTGATTTGAAAGGTTGCAAAAATCGTTCATGAAACGTTTTAGCAATTCGTGGCATCGGCTGATTCATTCAGTTGACTTATACTTGCCTGAGCAATAATATCTGCCGTGATTAAACTACTTGCCAGGGCAACCATTGTGAAAAGCACCAGTGATATCTTTAACGACGTTGTTCCGCTGGGTCGTCTTATTCATATGGTTAACCAGAAAAAAGATCGCCTGCTCAATGACTACCTGTCACCGCTGGATATCACCGCAACACAGTTCAAAGTGCTGTGTTCCATTCGCTGCGAAGTGTGTATCACGCCGGTTGAGCTGAAAAAGGTGCTCTCTGTCGATCTGGGTGCGTTAACCCGCATGCTCGATCGTCTCGTCTGCAAAGGATGGGTAGAACGAAGCCCTAACCCGAATGACAAACGCGGCGTACTGGTCAGGCTCACCAGCGATGGTGCGGCTATGTGCGAGCAATGTCATCAATTAGTAGGACAAACACTGCATCAGGAACTAACAAAAAACTTAACGGCAGATGAAGTGGCTACCCTTGAGCTTTTGCTGAAGAAAATACTGCCGTAAACAGAAAAAGAGGTATGACGATGTCCAGACGCAATACTGACGCTATCACTATTCATAGCATTTTGGACTGGATCGAAGATAACCTGGAATCGCCGCTCTCCCTTGAAAAAGTGTCTGAGCGTTCAGGTTACTCCAAATGGCACCTGCAACGGATGTTCAAAAAAGAGACCGGTCATTCATTAGGTCAATATATTCGCAGCCGCAAGCTGACGGAAATTGCCCAGAAACTGAAAGAAAGCAATGAACCGATCCTTTATCTGGCGGAGCGTTACGGATTTGAATCACAGCAAACCCTCACGCGTACGTTCAAGAACTATTTTGACGTGCCGCCTCATAAGTACCGAATCACCAGCGTGCCGGGTGAATCCCGTTACCTGTATCCGTTAAAACACTGTAGTTAATCATCGCCTGTAAAAGACGTAACCGAGGAAAAAATGAAAGTTACCGCCTCCGCCGCCCTCGCCTTGCTGGTGCTGTTTTCCAGCCAGACCTTCGCGGAGCAAACCCCAGGTGCAACGCAGCAAAATAATCATGACACGATGATTTTGCCGTCAGCACATGACCAGTCGCCTTATGATTTCAACCACATGGGTGCTGGTAGCGACAAATCCGACGAATTAGGCGTGCCTTATTATAATCAGCACGGCCTCTGATTCGTTTTTGCCCCGCAGCCGCGGGGCTTTTTTATGCCCTATCCCCTTACCCGCGCCGCCCGGCGAACCCGCAGGCCAAACACGTTGATGTACAGCCCGGCCATGATCAGCACGGCACCGAGCAGCTGCAGCGCGCTCAGCGTTTCATCCAGCAGTATCGCCGCACTGGCAAGCCCCACTACCGGAACCAGCAAAGACAGCGGCGCGACGCGCCAGGTCTCATAGCGTCCCAGCAGCGAACCCCAGATCCCGTAGCCCACGATGGTGGCGACAAACGCCAGATAGATAAGAGAAAGGATCGTGGTCAGATCGATCTCGACCAGGCTGTTCAGCATCACCTCCGGGCCATCCAGAATAAACGACGCCACCAGAAACGGGATTATCGGAATCAATGCGCTCCAGACCACCAGGGACATCACCTGAGGCCTCGCCTCGTGCTGCATAATCAGCTTATTGAAAATATTGCCGCACGCCCAGCTCAGCCCCGCCGCCAGCGTGAGCATAAACCCGAGCAGCGCCACATCCTGACCGTTCAGGCTGGCTTCAATCAGCACCAGCACGCCAAATACCGCCAGCGTTATCCCCGCCAGCTGCTTGCCCTGCAGGCGTTCGCCAAACACAAATGCGCCGAGAATAATGGTAAAGAACGCCTGCGCCTGTAACACCAGCGAGGCCAGACCGGCCGGCATGCCGAACTTGATGGCGCAGAAGAGAAACGCGAACTGGCCAAAGCTGATGGTCAGACCGTAGCCCAGCAGCAGTTTTAACGGGATTTTCGGACGGGCGACGAAAAAGAGCGCCGGGAACGCCACCAGCATAAAACGCAAACCGGCCAGCATCAGCGGGGGCATGTTGTGCAATCCCAGCTTGATGACCACAAAATTGAGCCCCCATACCACGACCACCAGCAACGCCAGCAGTCCGTCTTTACGCGTCATACCCTGCCCCTGAATTATTAATAATTTGTTAACACTTCAAGGTAACAGAAAAAAGTGTGCCGCGAGAAGATCATTATTTCTGGCAGGCAGCTGAAGCACTTAGGGATAAATCGGGTGCTATACAAGCCCCTTATGTCATGGTAATCCTGTTAACACTCGTCTAAAAAAAGCATAAGCAACCGTCGGGAAGGAATATGAAACCATCTCTCAGGCGCTCAACCGCAGCGCTGCTGGCATCGTCATTGTTATTAACCATCGGTCGGGGGGCAACGCTGCCGTTCATGACCATTTATCTCACGCGCGTGTTTAATATGAGCGTCGAGAATATTGGTTATGCCCTGACGATTGCGCTGACCGTTGGCGTGGTGTTCAGCCTGGGATTTGGCATTCTGGCCGATAAGTTTGATAAAAAACGCTACATGCTGATCGCGATCGTGGCTTTTATCGCCGGTTTTGTCGCGATCCCGCTGGTGGATAACGTCACCCTGGTAGTGCTGTTCTTTTCCCTGATTAACTGCGCCTATTCCGTCTTTTCGACGGTGCTGAAAGCCTGGTTCTCGGACGTGCTGACCTCCAGCCAGAAAGCGCGCGTTTTCTCGCTCAACTACAGCTTCCTGAACATTGGCTGGACGATCGGGCCGCCGATTGGCACCCTGCTGGTGATGTACAGCCTGCAGCTGCCGTTCTGGCTGGCGGCCTTCTGCGCCGCGCTGCCGCTCGGGTTTATTCATTTCTTCGTGCAAAAAAGCGTCGCGCTGGATACCGCCGAGGAGAAGATGCCCTGGCAGCCGTCGGTGCTGCTGAAAGATCGCGCCCTGTTCTGGTTCACCCTCTCCGGCCTGCTCGCGTCTTACGTGGGCGGATCGTTCGCCAGCTGCATTTCGCAATACGTACTGGCCGCCAATGCCGACAGCGATTTTGCCCAGAAGGTGGTCGCCGTGGTGCTGCCCGTTAACGCCGCCGTGGTGGTGACGCTGCAGTACGCGCTGGGGCGGAAGATCTCCGCCAGCAATATTCGGCCTTTAATGACCGCCGCAACGCTGTTTTTTATCCTGGGGCTCGGAGGCTTTATGCTCTCCGGGGAGAACCTGATTTACTGGGGCATCGCCGCCGCCATCTTTACGCTGGGTGAGATTATCTACGCACCGGGTGAATACATGCTGATCGACAACATCGCCCCGCCGGGGATGAAGGCGAGCTATTTTTCCGCACAGGCGCTGGGCTGGCTCGGCGCGGCGGCAAACCCGATGATCACCGGCATTATCCTGACCAACCTGCCGCACTGGTCGCTGTTTGCAATCATGATGGTTGCCATCGTCGTTGCCTGGCTGATGATTTTGCGGGGAATGAGCGTGAAGGCGTGGAACGAATCCCCCAAAGCGGCGTAAAAAATAGTGGCCGGGTAAGGCGAAGCCGCCCCCCGGCAATAACGCATCAGTGGTGCAGCATCTCCTCCACCACCTGCTCTTTGTACATCTCGTTTGGATAATAGGTCGGCCAGTTGTCCATCTCTTTCAGCAGCGCCTCGTGGGAGGTATTGCCCATAAAAATATGGAAGTGCGATGAGGCTTTCGGCCCGATGATGTGGTCGCTGAACTGCACGAACTTCGGCGCCTTGCTGTCGGCATCCTTACACTCAAACAGATAGCGAACGCCTTTTTTGCCCGATGCGTAGGTCAGAATTTTGTAGCCACTGTAGTCATACTGACAGCTGCTGACCGCCTTGCCTCTGTGGAATTCCATTACGTTATTTTCAATGCCGATGGCATCCACGTCCGTGGCATATCCCTTGCGGTAGTACGCTTTCACCTCGTCAAAGGTTTTGCTTTTATCCTTCTGCGCTTTCTGTTTGAAGACCGGATCCAGCGAACCGTCCAGCAGGAACGGATAGACCGACTGCCAGGTGCCGTCCCAGTCGGACAGCGCTCTGTCCTTTACGTCTTTATCCTCAAACACGCCGTTTGCCGCCTTCTGTTCCGCTTCGGTCATCTGATGGCCGTGCGAGTGAGCAAACAGCTGGCCGCTGACCAGCAACGCCCCCAGAGTCATGGCAAATTTTCCAATATGTGCAGCCAAAGTAACGTCCTCATTCCGTTTTATAAGAATGAGGATGTTATAATATAACATTTCAGATCGCAACCAGCCCGCGAACGCCCTCCTGCTCCATATTTTCGCCCCTCCCGCGCTGAATGATAGTGCCGCGGGACATCAGGAGATAGCTGTCGGCCAGCTCGGCGGCAAAGTCGTAAAACTGCTCGACGAGCAGGATTGCCATGTCGCCTCTGTTTGCCAGGGTGCGGATCACCTGGCCAATCTCTTTGATGACGGAAGGCTGTATGCCTTCCGTCGGTTCGTCCAGAATCAGCAGCTGCGGACGGCTCGCCAGCGCGCGACCAATCGCCAGCTGCTGCTGCTGCCCGCCGGAGAGATCGCCCCCGCGGCGGTGCTTCATCTCTTTGAGAACCGGAAACAGCTGCCAGATCTCGTCAGGAACCTGCTTTGCCTCGCGGGCGGAAAAACGCGACAGCCCAAGCAAAAGGTTCTCTTCCACGGTCAGGCGCGGGAAAATCTCGCGGCCCTGCGGGACATACGCCACGCCGGACTGCACCCGCTGGTGCGGCCTGCTGTGGGTGATCGTTTTACCCTGCCAGATGACCTCCCCGGTTTTCGCCGGGATCAACCCCATCAGGCACTTCAGCAGCGTGGTTTTCCCGACGCCGTTGCGCCCCAGCAGACAGGTGACTTCGCCGGCAGCGGCTTCAAAGCTCACGCCGCGCAGGATATGGCTGCCGCCGTAGTACTGATTCAGTTCGTTAACCTGTAACATCATCGCTCCTTAGCGGCCCAGATAGACCTCAATCACCTGCTCGTTGGCTTGCACCTCGCGAAGCGAGCCTTCCGCCAGCACGCGCCCCTGATGCAGCACCGTGACGTGGTCGGCAATCGTTTCAACAAAGCCCATGTCGTGCTCCACCACCATCAGGGAATGCTTGCCCGCCAGGGTTTTGAACAGCTCGGCGGTGTATTCCGTTTCCGCATCGGTCATCCCGGCGGCGGGTTCATCCAGCAGCAGCAGGTGCGGGTCCTGCACCAGCAGCATGCCGATCTCCAGGAACTGTTTCTGCCCGTGCGAAAGCAGCCCGGCGCGACGGTCCCGCTCGCTGCCAAGGCGCAGAAGAACCAGCATCTCGTCAATGCGGTCCCGCTGCTCGCCGTTGAGTTTTGCCCGCAGGCTCGCCCAGACGGATTTATCGGTTTTCATGGCGATCTCAAGGTTCTCCCACACCGTCAGCGCTTCAAAGACCGTGGGTTTCTGGAATTTTCGGCCAATCCCCTGACGGGCAATGGCCGCAGGCTCCAGCCCGGTCAGGTCGATGGACTGGTCGTAAATCGCTCTCCCGCTTTTGGGTCGGGTTTTGCCGGTGATCACGTCCATCAGCGTGGTTTTACCCGCCCCGTTGGGGCCAATCACGCAGCGCAACTCGCCCACGCCGATATTCAGGGAGAGATCGGTCAGCGCCTGGAAGCCGTCGAAACTGACGTTAATGGCCTCAAGCTGAAGCACCGGGTCAGTCTGGTCCCGGTAGCGATCGCCGGGCAACTGGCGGGTAAATAACTCTTCCGTTGGCTGCATTATTTCTCTCCCTTACGAAACAGACCGTAGACGCCGCGCGGCAGGAACAGCGTGACGGCGATAAAAATCAGCCCCAGAAACAGCTGCCAGTACTCCGGCATGGCAACGGTAAAGAAGCTTTTCGCCCCGTTCACCAGCGCCGCGCCAATCACCGGCCCCACCAGGGTGCCGCGCCCGCCCAGCGCCACCCAGATGGCGGCTTCTATCGAGTTGGTCGGCGACATTTCACCGGGGTTAATAATGCCCACCTGCGGAACGTACAGCGCCCCCGCCAGGCCGCACAGCACGGCGGAGAGCGTCCATACCAGCAGCTTGAACCCGCGCGGATCGTACCCGCAGAACGTGAGGCGGTTTTCCGCGTCGCGCACGGCGGTCAGGATGCGGCCAAACTTGCTCTTCGCCAGCGCAAATCCGGTGCCCAACGCCAGAAGCAGCAACAGCACCGTCGCCAGGAACAGCGCGATGCGGGTGGTCGTTTCCGTCACCGGAAACCCGAGCAGCGTGGTGAAGCCGGTAAAGCCGTTATTGCCGCCAAAGCCGGTTTCGTTGCGAAAGAACAGCAGCATGCCCGCGTAGGTCAGCGCCTGGGTCATAATCGAGAAGTAAACCCCTTTGATCTTCGAGCGGAAGGCAAACCAGCCAAACACCAGCGCCAGCAAACCCGGTACCATCACGATCAGCACCAGCGCCCAGGCAAAGTGCTGGGTGCCCCACCAGAACCACGGCAGCTCGCTCCAGGAGAGAAACGACATAAACGCGGGCAGGCCGTCGCCTGACGCCTGGCGCATCAGGTACATGCCCATCGCATAGCCGCCCAGGGCGAAAAAGATGCCGTGTCCAAGAGAGAGCATGCCGGCGTAGCCCCACACCAGATCCAGCGCCACCGCAACGATGGCATAGCAGAGGATCTTGCCGATGAGCGTCAGCATCCAGGTCGACAGCGCCAGCGGATGCGTGGCGGGCAGCAAGGCGAAAAACGGTAATATCAGCAGACACGCCACCAGCAGGCTGCCTGCAATCTGTGTCGTGCGCGGCGCTTTACGCGCCAGCGTTAAGGTCAGCGGCTGGCTCATCAGTCAATCACCCTCCCTTTCAGCGCAAACAGCCCCTGAGGGCGCTTCTGGATAAACAGGACGATCGCCACCAGAATCACGATCTTGCCCAGCACCGCCCCCATCTGCGGCTCAAGGATTTTATTGAAAATGCCCAGCCCGAACGCGGCAGCCACGCTGCCTGCGAGCTGGCCTACGCCACCGAGAACGACTACGAGAAACGAGTCGATGATGTACCCCTGACCAAGCTCCGGCCCGACGTTACCCAGCTGGGATAACGCCACGCCGCCTAACCCGGCGATCCCTGAGCCCAGACCAAACGCCAGCATATCGACGCGCCCGGTCGGTACCCCGCAGCAGGCGGCCATGCTGCGGTTTTGCGTCACCGCGCGCACGTTCAGACCAAGACGGGTTTTATTCAGAATTAGCCAGGTGAAGAACAGCACCAGCAGCACGAAGCCCAGCACCACAATGCGGTTCCACGGCAGGGTAAGGTTAGCAAAAACCTGTACCCCGCCGGAAAGCCATGCCGGGTTTGCCACCTCGAGGTTCTGGGCACCAAAGGTCATGCGTACCAGTTGGATGAGCATCAGGCTGATCCCCCAGGTCGCCAGCAGCGTTTCCAGCGGACGACCGTACAGGTGACGGATCACGGTGCGCTCCAGCACCATTCCAATGCCCGCCGTCAGGCAGAACGCTACCGGCAAGGCGATAACGGGATAGAGCGCCAGCCACTGAGGCGCAAGCCCGGCCATTGCCTGCTGCACCATCCACGTGGCGTACGCCCCCAGCATCAGCATCTCGCCGTGCGCCATATTGATGACGCCCAGCAGACCGTAGGTGATCGCGAGCCCAAGCGCGGCCAGCAGCAGCACCGACCCCAGAGAAAGCCCCATAAACGCCTGGCCCAGCAGATCGCCCCACATCAGGCGATGCGTAATCTGGCTAAGGCTCTCTTCTGCGGCCGCGCGCACGCCGGCGTCCGGCTCGGTCTGCGCCTGGGTAAACGGAGTGAGTCTGGACTGTACGTCCGGATCGTCTGACTGGCCAAGCAGTTCGACGGCCCTGCGGCGCACCTCCGGCTGCGGGCTCGCCAGCTGGAGGTTTGCCACCGCCAGCAGCAGCGCCTGCCGCGCCACGGCATCTGTCTCCTCGCGAACGCGTTTTTCCAGAAAAGCGAGCATGTCGGGCTGAGCATCCCGCTGCAGCTGCCGGGCTGCCGCCCGCCTTTCGGTGACACTGTCACTAACAAGCTGATGCGTGGCAATGGCCGTTGCAGCCAGCACGCGCAGCCGGTTTGTCAGGCGTACGGCTTTGGTTTGCCCTACTGCCGCGCGGGCGTCACCGAGCGAAACCATTTCGCCATTACGCTTCGCAAAGGCGTGCTTTTGGCTGTCGGTATACAGGTTTTCCTTTTGCAGGGACTGAAGCAGCGGAAGCCTGGCGGCATCCGGCGCGGCGGCCCACTGCGTGAGGAGCTCCGCCTGCTGGCCGCGGCTGGCGGCAACAAAACGATCGGCATCCGATGCCTGCGCCATCCCTGGCAGCAGTCCGGAAAGCCATACAAGAGCGATGAACATGCGCATGGCGTTCATGACGTTTCTCCCTGAGGCAATGGCCTAGTTGCTGGCGGTTTTCATCGGCTGGTCGGGCTTTTTGTCATTCCCGGCGATGAACGGACTCCACGGCTGGGCGCGTACCGGCTGTTCCGTCTGCCAGACCACGTTGAACTGGCCGTTGCCTTCAATTTCACCGATCATGACCGGCTTATGCAGATGATGGTTGGTAGCATCCATGGTGAGCGTAAAGCCAGACGGCGCCTTAAATGACTGACCGGCCATCGCCGCGCGTACCTTATCCACGTCGGTGGTGCCCGCTTTTTCCACCGCCTGTGCCCACATATGGATCCCCACGTAAGTCGCTTCCATCGGGTCGTTGGTCACCACGGTATCGGCATTCGGCAGCTTGTGCGCCTTCGCATAGGCTTTGTAATCCGCGACGAACGCCTGGTTGGTTGGATTATCCACGGACTCAAAGTAGTTCCACGCCGCCAGGTTACCCACCAGCGGTTTGGTGTCGATCCCGCGCAGCTCTTCTTCGCCGACGGAGAACGCCACCACCGGCACGTCGGTGGCCTTCAGCCCCTGGTTAGCCAGCTCTTTGTAGAACGGCACATTGGAGTCGCCGTTGATGGTCGACACCACGGCGGTTTTGCCGCCGGCGGAGAATTTCTTGATGCTGGCGACGATGGTCTGGTAGTCGCTGTGACCAAACGGGGTGTAAACCTCTTCGATGTCCTTATCCTCAACCCCTTTTGAATGCAGGAACGCGCGCAGGATCTTGTTGGTGGTGCGCGGGTAAACGTAGTCGGTACCCAGCAGGAAGAAGCGCTTCGCCCCGCCGCCGTCCTCGCTCATCAGGTATTCCACCGCCGGGATGGCCTGCTGGTTCGGCGCCGCGCCGGTATAGAAGACGTTTGGCGACATCTCTTCGCCTTCATACTGCACCGGATAGAACAGCAGGCCGTTCAGCTCCTCAAACACCGGCAGCACGGATTTGCGCGAAACCGATGTCCAGCAGCCGAACACCACCGCCACTTTATCCTGGCTCAGCAGCTGGCGAGCCTTCTCGGCAAACAGCGGCCAGTTTGAGGCTGGATCCACCACCACAGGCTCCAGTTTCTTACCCAGCACGCCGCCTTTGGCGTTGATCTCGTCGATGGTCATCAGGGCGACGTCCTTTAGCGGGGTTTCGGAGATGGCCATCGTGCCGGACAGAGAGTGCATGATCCCCACTTTGATGGTGTCGGCCGCCTGCACGCCAAAACTCATTCCCATCGCCACGACGGACGCGGATAACGCAAAGGCTTTTAATAAGGTACGACGCTGCATATTTTCACTCCTGAAAAAGAACGCTGTGCGAAAACGTCCGTTACGGCATGGACGCGGAAATAAAGGTGTCAGCGAAGCAGGAGCAAAAAGGATGCCAGAATGGAGGAAGCGCTATTGCAGGAGACAGAAGGCAGGATGTAAAGAGAACGACTCAGAATGGCACAGCGCTGCACTTTTATAATGCAGCGCTGAGGAAGCGCTTTTACCAGACTTCGCTGGCGATCTGCGTCACCAGACGGACCTTATCCCACTGCTGGGACTCGCTCAGGCTGTTGCCCTCTTCGGTGGAGGCAAAACCGCACTGCGGGCTGAGGCAGATTTGATCTTTCGACACGTATTTCGCCGCCTCTTCCAGACGGGCCTTCACCCCTTCCGGGTTCTCCAGCTCACCGTTTTTCGTGGTGATCAGGCCCAGCACCACCTGCTGCTTGCCCGGGCGAACGAAGCGCAGCGGCGCGAAATCCCCGCTGCGGTCGTTATCGTATTCAAGGAAGAATGCGTCAACGTTGACCGTCCCGAACAGCACTTCCGCCACCGGCTCGTAGCCGCCTTCGGAAATCCAGGTTGAACGGAAGTTACCGCGGCAGACGTGCAGCCCGATGGTCAGATCCTCCGGCTTGCCTTCCAGGGCCTTGTTTAGTACGCGGGCATAGATTTGCGCCAGCTCATCGGCATCGTCGCCGCGCTCGCGGATCTGACGGCGCTGGTCGTCCGAGCAGAGGTAGGCCCAGACGGTGTCGTCCAGCTGCAGATAACGGCAGCCCGCGTCGTAGAATGCGCGTATCGCGTCGCGCCAGGTGGTTGCCAGATCGTCGAAATAGTCGTTCAGATCCGGGTACACCGTCGCGTCGATGTCTTTGCGCCCGCCGCGGAAATGGAGCACGCTTGGGCTGGGAATGGTCATCTTCGGCTGGGCATTGCCGCTGATGCTTTTCAGATAGCGGAAGTCTTCCAGCATCGGGTGGTCGCCAAAGCCCAGCTTGCCGGTCACGCGCACGCCGTGGGCTTTGGTTTGTACTCCGTTGAACTGAATCCCCTGCTGTGAATCGTAACGCTCAACGCCCTGAAGACCGTCGAAGAAATCGAAGTGCCACCAGGCACGGCGAAATTCACCGTCGGTCACCACATGCAGGCCGCACGCGCACTGCTGCTCGACGACGTGGCGAATAGCCTCGTCCTCCACCGCGCGAAGCTGTCCGGCATCAATCTCGCCGCTGGCGAACTTCAGGCGAGCCTGCTTGATGGCATCCGGACGTAAAAAGCTGCCGACTACGTCGGCGCGGTATGGGGCGTGCTGTCGTTGCATGGAAATCTCCTCAGTCTGCCGGTATTAATTGCCCGCAGTGATAATTCATTATTTGAATCTTTAGACTTCTGGATGTCTAAATGTCCAAAAAAGATGTCATACCTTACCGTTTCCGGCAAACGAGAAAATTTCACGGGTGTTGAAAAAAATTCATCTTCACAGCGCGTCAGCGTGCGCCTGGCTGGCAAAGGCGTAGCGTTCATCTTCCCAGCCGGTGATGCCGCCGAGCATGATTTTGACCGGCAGCCCGAGACGCGCCAGCTTCAGCGCCGCCCTGTCCGCGCCGTTACAGTGTGGCCCCGCGCAGTAGACGACAAACAGCGTCCCTTCCGGCCATTGAGACATCCGCTCAGCGGTCATCTGGCTCCACGGCATATGCAGTGTGCCCGGCACATGGCGGCGGGCAAACTGCTCCGGGCTCCCCACCACGTGCAGCAGCACGAAGTCCTGCTCATTATTGGCGATGGCGTGATGCACGTCGGCGCAGTCGGTTTCGACGCTCAGGCGACGCAGAAAATGGCTAACGGCTTCCTGCGGCTCGGCAGCCGGAAATTCAGTAACATAGCTCATGATCCTTCCTCATCTTTGGCGTTTGTGTTAACACTACTCTATCCACAAATTCAGCCCGTGAATGCGCTCGCTTATGCCAGAAAACAGCAAAAAGATGACAAACTTAAGACAGGTTACCCGTCCGCAGGTGGTGGTGCTGGCGTATGACGGGCTATGTACCTTTGAGTTTGGCGTGGCGGTTGAGATTTTTGGCCTGCCGCGTCCGGAGCTGGGCGACGACTGGTATCGTTTTGCGGTGGCGAGCGTGGATAGCGGAGAACTGCGGGCGACCGGCGGGATCCGCATCGTTACCGATGGGGACTTGAGCCTGCTTGCGTCGGCGGACCTGATCGTGGTTCCCGGCTGGCGGGGGCTGGACTCACCGGTTCCTCCGGCGCTCTGCGAGGCGCTGCGCCAGGCCAGCGCGCGCGGATGTCAGCTGCTGTCCATCTGCTCGGGCGTGTTCGTGCTGGCCGCTACGGGGCTGCTGAACGGACGTAAAGCCACGACGCACTGGCGCTACATTGACGCGCTTAAGGTCCGCTACCCTCACATCGAGGTGGTTGAGGATGTGCTCTACCAGGACGAGGGCGATATCCTGACCTCCGCGGGCAGCGCGGCGGGGATCGATCTCTGCCTTCATGTTGTACGAAGGGATTATGGGCTGGAAACCGCCAACAGCGTGGCGCGTCGGCTGGTGATCCCCCCTCACCGGGATGGTTCACAGCCGCAGCAGCTGAGTCGCCCGGTGGCGCAGCTGCGTGAGAGCCAGCGCCTGGGCCAGCTGTTTGATTTTCTGCACACGCACCTTGTCGAGCCGCACAGCGTCGACTCGCTGGCGCGTCGGGTCGGCATGAGCCAGCGCACCTTTCTTCGTCGCTTCGAGGCGGCAACGGGCACGACGCCTGCTCGCTGGCTGCTTAATGAACGCCTGCTGAGAGCAAAAGATTATCTGGAGAGCAGCCGTTTAAGCATCGACAGCATCGCGGAACAGACCGGGTTTGGTCAGGCGTCGACGCTGCGTCATCATTTTCGTCAGCAGTTTGCGCTTTCCCCGGCTCAGTATCGCAAACAATTTTCACGTTCTGATACTGCCCGCTAGCGGCAAAAGCGCAAAAAAAAACCGCCATTATCTGGCGGTAAATGCTTGCATGGATAGATTTGTATTTTGGTCTCTACGTCCCCGACGCTCCATGGTCGGGCAGCGGATCTCATACAAACTAACACTGGCTGTCTCAACGAAAGCTAAACAGCCTGATTAACTCGCGCTGGTATTGATTTGTAAATAGCGCATCAGGCCCTGCTCAGCGCTCTGCCTGGCATCATCGTTAAGGGCCTCGAGATAAAACGATCGCGATACGCCATAGGGAGCCTTTTCAGAGGGATATACCGCAAACTGGAATGTTTTTCCCCGTGCCGGATGGGTGCAGTCTAATTCCCAGCGCTGTTCATTTACTCTTTTACTAGTGCACGCTACGCGTCCATAGTCGCTGGTTAAATAGGAACCAACGCGAATTTCAGCGGACTGAATATATTCTGGTTCGTCATTACCTGCATAACGAATCGCTGCAACGGCACCTACCGCAACAGCCAGAAGCGAAAACGCTATTATTTTTTTCATTTATGAATGACCCATTCCTTAGCCAGAGATTCACTATTATATAGGATTTATCCTTAAAGCGAACATCCAACTATGGACCAGAAATAGGAGGTTTACAAAAACGCACATATATTTTAAGAAAAATCCTAATCGGTATTATGAACCCACGTTATTTGACATTTTCTTTGCGCTATTTTGAAATTTTGAATAATAACCCTAAACAATAATTGGCATGATTTCCCCGCGCTGTTCTTATTCGGTGAATTTATGTTCAAAAAAGGGCTATCTTTTATCATGCTTATTTGTGCCCTCTTTTCCGGCCAGCTGATGGCCGGGCACAAAGGCCATGAATATGTTTGGGTAAAGAATGTGGAGCATCAGCTGCGGCATGAGGCCGACAGTGACGAGTTACGCAGTGTAGCGGAAGAGTCAGCGGAGGGTTTGCGCGAACACCACCTGTGGCAGAAATCGCGCAAACCGGACACGCACGTAAGGTAATTAACTGCCCTTGCGTTTCGGAAGGGTTTTCATCAGATCGTCCGGGCTCACGGACGCAACGATGCTGCCCGGCGGTGGCATTTTGAAAATGTGGTTTTTCATTTTGCCGATAACATGCATTTCACAAGGACGGCAGTCAAACTTCAGGGTCAGAACTTCGTCACCGTTGACCAGCTGCATGGGGGTGGCCTTCCAGCTTTTAATATTCCCTTTCGCCTGTTTCGGGCACAGGTTAAAAGCAAAGCGCAGGCAGTGCTTGGTGATCATCACCGGCACATCGCCCTTCTCTTCGTGCGCTTCATAGGCCGCGTCGATAAGCTGCACGCCGTGGCGATGATAAAATTCACGCGCTTTATGGTTGTAAACGTTGGCCAGGAACGATAAATGGGTGTCCGGATACACAGGCGCAGGAACGGATTCGGCCTTACGGCTGCCGCGCGGATACTGCGCCAGGCGTGCGGCATCCAGCATCTCTGCCGTTTCGCGGCGGAACTGATTCAGCAGGCTGTTCGGCACGAACAGCGCGTCCGGCAGATTAACCTCGATGGCGCGCGCGTAGTAAATCGTCTGGCCCAGCTTCGCTACGCCGTCCTTCAGGCTGTTAAGCGCTTTCTCCGCGTTGTTTGCCACCTCGAACAGGCCATCAAGCGTATGCGTTACGCTGATGCCGTCTTCGCAGGTCATGGTCAGGATCAGCTGCTCTTCCCAGCCGCCCAGCTCAATGTCCACCGCGATGCGACGCTCGCTGGAGGTTTTCAGCAACGCCTGCTGCCAGTTATGATCCAGGTTACGGTTGAGCGGCGCGTTCGGCCTTGCCTTGTAGAGATCGGCAGGCATTTCATTCGGCCAGACGCGGTAGCGGTTCTCGCCGGTTTTTTCGACCGTGTTGGCGCGGAAGCCCACCACTTCACGCTTAATCATCACGTTCAGGCCGTCGCCGTTCGCCAGCGGCTCGGTCACTTCAACGTCCAGGTGATCTTTCGCCACTTTCAGCACTTCACCGACCGGTAAACCGATAAATTTCGGTGAGTCAAACGCGCCAATATCCCCTTTGCGGGCGTTCACGAAATAGTCCGTGCTGCCGCGGTGGAAGGTTTTGTCCGTTGACGGAATAAAGAAATGTTCGGTACGACCGGCCGAGGCGCGCGCCAGGTCACCGCGATCTTCGATGATGGCGTCCAGCATCTGGCGATAGTGCGCGGTGATGTTCTTCACGTAACTCATATCTTTGTAGCGCCCTTCAATCTTAAAGGAACGCACGCCCGCGTCGATCAGCGCGCCCAGGTTGGCGGTCTGATCGTTATCCTTCATGGAAAGCAGGTGTTTTTCGAACGCCACCACGCGACCCTGGTCGTCTTTCAGGGTATACGGCAGACGGCAGGCCTGCGAGCAGTCGCCGCGGTTGGCGCTGCGGCCCGTCTGGGCGTGGGAAATGTTGCACTGGCCGGAATAGGCCACGCACAGCGCGCCGTGGATAAAGAATTCGATCGTCGCGTCCGTCGCCTGGTGAATATCGCGGATCTGATTGAGGTTCAGCTCGCGGGCCAGAACGATCTGCGAAAAGCCCACGTCGGAGAGAAACTTCGCCTTCTCAACCGTGCGGATATCGCACTGGGTGCTGGCATGCAGTTCGATAGGCGGAATATCCAGCTCAAGCACGCCCATATCCTGAACAATCAGGGCATCGACGCCGGTCTGGTAGAGATCGGTAATCAGACGCTGCGCGGGCTCCAGCTCATCATCATGAAGAATGGTGTTCAGGGTCACGAACACTTTCGCCCCGAAACGGTGGGCGAACGGCACCAGATCGGCAATATCGCGCAGGCTGTTGCTGGCGTTATGGCGGGCACCGAAGCCAGGGCCGCCGATATAGACGGCGTCAGCGCCATGAAGGATCGCTTCACGGGCAATGGCGGCGTCGCGGGCCGGGCTTAAAAGTTCAAGATGATGGGATTGCAGGCGCATACTTCGTCGTTATCCGTTATGGTCAAAATGGCGGCTATTGTAGTCAGAAGTATGCGCCAGCGAAACAGTTTTGCGTAGCCTCAGCGGGGATAATGGATCAGAGAGTGAAAATGCACCGGCCGGTCGCTGCTGTTGCGGTAGGCGTGCGGTTTATCGCCGGCAAAACGGACGCCAGAATCGGCATGCACCGTCTGCCACTCGTCGTTGATGTTCATCTCCAGCTCGCCGCTGATGACCACCACATGTTCAATCACGCCTGCCTCATGCGGCGTGGACTCGCTCAGGGCACCCGGTGCCAGCGTGATGGAGAAATGATCGAACCGGAGCGTCTCATCCCAGGGAAAGAGCGGTTTGACCACCATCGCCTGCTGCTGTGAATCAAACACAGCCGGTCTGTCCGCCTCGGGCGTAATGAAAGCGGAAAACGGGACGTTCAGCCCGGTGGCAATTTTCCACAGCGTCGACACCGTCGGGCTGGACTCATTGCGCTCGATTTGCCCAAGCATCGCTTTCGACACGCCCGTTTCGTCCGCCAGCTTCGACAAACTCCAGCCGCGCGCCTGGCGCAGCGTTTTCAGCGTTGCTGCAAGATGTTGTGTAATGTCCATGCTCCCTCCTGATGGCCCTGAGCATACCACTTGTACGCTATAGCGCACAGTGTTACCTTATCGCGGACGTTATAACGCACAGCGGAGTTTCTATGCGACCTACCTCTCATCTCGTTCCAGTCGTACTGGCTGGATTTGTCGCCGTTCTGGTCGGTTACGCCAGTTCGGCAGCCATCATCTGGCAGGCCGCCGCGGCGGCAGGCGCCAGCGCGCAGCAGATTGCGGGCTGGATGACCGCGCTGGGGGTTGGGATGGGCGTCAGCACGCTGGCGCTCTCCTGGTGGTATAAAGCTCCGGTGCTGACCGCCTGGTCTACGCCCGGCGCGGCGCTACTCGCCACCAGCCTGCACGGCGTGACGCTGGCCGAGACAATCGGCGTGTTTATCTTCGCCAACGCGCTCATTTTACTCTGCGGCATGACCGGGCTTTTCGCCCGCCTGATGAAGCTGATCCCACACTCACTGGCTGCGGCCATGCTGGCAGGCGTACTCCTGCAGTTTGGGCTGCATGCGTTTGCCCATCTGGACGGGCACTTTCTGCTGTGCGGCAGCATGATTGCCGCGTGGCTGCTGGCGAAAGCGCTGGCACCGCGCTATGCAATCGTCGTTACGCTGCTGGTGGGCGGGATCGTGGCGTGGGCGGGAGGTGACGTTGTCACGGATAAAATCACCATTTCCTTCGTGACACCTGAGTTTATTGCGCCCACGTTCACCTTCACCAGCCTGGTGAGCATCGGCTTGCCCTTCTTCCTGGTGACCATGGCCTCGCAAAATGCGCCCGGTTTCGCGACCATGAAAGCGTCCGGCTATCCGCTGGCGGTCTCACCGCTCATTATTTTTACGGGCGGGCTGGCGCTGCTGCTGTCCCCCTTCGGCGTCTTTTCCATCTGCATAGCCGCCATTACCGCCGCTATCTGTCAAAGCCCGGATGCCCATCCCGATGCCGGTAAACGCTGGCTGGCGGCCATCGCCGCGGGCGGGTTTTATCTGCTGGCGGGAGTGTTCGGCGGATCCATCACCGGGATAATGGCTGCGCTGCCGCTCAGTTGGATCCAGACGCTGGCCGGTCTGGCGCTGCTGGGTACCATCAGCGGGAGTTTATATCAGGCGCTGAATCATGAAGCGGAGCGCGACGCGGCTATCGTCACGTTTCTGATGACCGCAAGCGGCGTCACGATCCTGGGCATCGGCTCGGCATTCTGGGGGCTGGTGCTGGGCGGCGTAAGCTATGCCCTGTTTTCACGCGCTCGACGCGCGCAGCTGTGACGGCGTGATGCCCATGACGCTGCGAAAACGGTTACTGAAGTGGCTGGCGGAGTTAAACCCGCAGGCCAGCGCGATATCCGTCAGCGGCGTCGAGGTATGCTGCACCAGGTTTTTCGCTTTTTCCATGCGCCGTTGCATAACGTACTGATGCGGCGCCAGCCCCGTCGACTGGCGGAACATGCGGGCAAAATGGTATTCGCTGAGTGCGGCCTGCGCCGCCAGATCGGCCAGCGTCAGGGGCTGTCCGAGGTTTTCTTCAATAAAAGCCAGCACGTTGCGCAGAACAAACGGCGATAGCCCGCCGGTAACGACCGGGAGCTTCCACTGAACGTTGGCGTAGTTTTGCAGCAGGTGGGTCAACAGCAGTGTAGAGGCCGTGCTCAGGGTGAGCTGGTTGGCCTGCTGCTGCCAGTCGCAGCCGAGCAGAAACTGGCGGTACAGCGCGGTGATCTTCGGGTCGCTGCCAAAAATGCGCTCGTCCAGAGTCAGCGACAGGGGCCGCTTGTCCCAGATTTTTTCGCCCACATCGCGCAGGTGTTCATCGGTGCAGTAGAGATGGACAAACGACAGGTCATCGCGAATATCCCAAGTCGATTCGCTCTCTTTCGGCATCAGACAGAAACGGTCCGGTCCCCCGCCGTTCTTCCAGCCGCCCGGCGTCTTTTGATAGCTTTCGTAACCGTCGGCAACGTACAGGCTAAGGGTATGATGATTGCTTTTAACCGTTATCGTATCGTGCTTGTTGTACCACGCCGCCAGCTGAATGCCGGAATTGAGCGCGACCGTTTCCCGCAGGACCGCATTCTGCTGGCGAAGCGTTTCAAAGGTATCGTAAGCGTGAGACATAACCGTTAGCGCGTTATTGAGTGAACTGTCAGTCTAAGAACTGTTGTCCCCCGTTGCCAGCCCCGGAAAAGAAAAAAGCGCAAGATTTTGCAAGTCTACCGCAAGCCGGTGAAAGCCCCAGAGCGATGACAGCGCCATACTGCGGGCTTCCGTGGTTTGATAAGAGAAAAATATGAACGCGTTATTATACGGACTGGTGGTGATCATCTGGGGAACCACCTGGATTGCCATTTTTCTGCAGCAGGGTCCCGTACCCGCCCCCGTCTCTATTTTCTGGCGTTTCGCGGTGGCCAGCGCCACGATGATGGTGGTGTTACTTGCCCTGCGCCGGTTGCGTAAGCTGGCGCTGCGGGATCATCTGTTCTGCATGCTTCAAGGATGCTGCGTCTTCTGCTTTAACTTCTGGTGTTTTTATACCGCGGCGGCACACATCAACACCGGGCTGGAATCGGTGATCTTCTCCATGGCGGTGCTCTACAACGCCATTAACTGTTTTATTTTCTTTGGACAGCGCCCGCCCGCGCGTTTTTGGACGGCGGCGGCGCTGGGTCTTGTGGGGATCGTGACCCTTTTCTGGGACGACCTGCTGGCCAGCGGCTGGAGCGTATCGCTCCTGACGGGCATTGGCCTTTCCGCCCTCGGCACGTACGGCTTCTCGCTGGGCAATATGATCAGCATGCGCCATCAGCGCAGAGGTCTGGAAACCATGACCACCAACGCCTGGGCTATGCTTTACGGCACGCTGGTGATGGGGGGGATTGCGCTCTTCAGAGGCGACAGTTTTACCCCGGAATGGACGGTCACCTACATGGGCGCGCTGCTCTATCTGGCCCTCTTCGGCTCGGTGATTGCCTTTGGCGCCTACTTCACGCTGGTGGGACGTATCGGCCCCGGGAAAGCGGCCTACAGTACGCTGCTCTTCCCGCTGGTGGCGCTCTCTATCTCAACGGTGTATGAAGGCTACGTCTGGCACATCAACGGTATCGTCGGTTTGCTGCTGATTCTGGGCGGGAATATGGTGATGTTCACGAAACCAGAGACCTGGTTCAGGCGCCTGCGTACGGCGTAAAAAAAACGGCCTGCGCAATGCAGGCCGCTTAACGTTATTTCGCTGTTTTATGCACGTCAAACATGGTGGCGTCCGTCGCCATGTCGTCAACAACCTGCTTCAGCGTCGCAAAGGTCATCGGCGTACTTTCGTTATTCAGCTCTTTGCCTTCACCTTTACGAACCACCTTCATCACCGGTTTGTTGGTGGCCGCGTCGATCAGCTCGCCTTCAAAGTAGAGATGGGTATCCATGGTGCGATGGCCGGTTGCCATCTGCGTACCTGCTACCACCAGCGCGACCGGCACCACTTCATAGAACTGCAGACCTTCCTTCTGCGAACTCACCCCGGTGATAGCACCGCGGAAAATCAGGCTGTGTTTACCCGGCGTGGTCACAATCGGCTTACGGGTACCAATAGCCGTTTTCATTTTGTTATTGGTGTAATCCAGCAGCTCATCAAGCGTTCTTTTACCAATCTGAGTGGTTGGTTTTGGCGCTGGATAATAGGTAATTGGCGTCCAGATAATGCTGTCATAGTTGGCTTCGTTATAGGAAGGGTCAACCCAACGCAGCGTTGGTTTACCCGTTGCAGACGTCGTCTGCTGCAAGCCGGAATAATCTTTTAAAAAGCCTGAATATTGTTCTGGAGCCGCGACTTTTGAAGAACAGCCCGCCACTGCCAATAAACCAGTAAGCACTGCAACTTTAAAAAAAGTTTGAGTACGCATGATAGTTTTCCATGTAATCTGCAAGTATGCATTTGAAGTTATAGCAAAAGTTCGGTGGGTTTGTTGTGACAAAAAATGACGTGGGGAGCACAAATTGCGAAAAGAGTGCCCGGCAGCGTACCGGGCAGAGAAAATTACTGATTAATATCCACCTGCCAGAACAAATGTTTGCCAAACGGATCGATTTCGTAACCTGTCACCTCTTTGCGCACCGGTTCGAAGATCGTTGAATGCGCAATCATGACCGCCGGCATCTGGTCATGCATGATCTGCTGCGCTTCTTTATACAGCGCTACGCGCTTGTCGCGATCGGTGGTTGATTTTGCTTCCGCGATAATTTTATCAAACGGCTTATAGCACCACTTCGCCGAATTCGAACCGCCGTTGGCCGAGGTGCAGGTAAACAGCGGGCCAAAGAAGTTGTCCGGATCGCCGGTGGCCGTCGTCCAGCCCATCAGCGCGGCCTGATGCTCTCCGCCCTTGACGCGTTTCAGGTACTCGCCCCATTCGTAGGTGACAATTTTGGTCTGCACGCCGATTTTCGCCCAGTCCGCCTGAATCATCTCCGCCATGCGTTTCGCATTCGGGTTATAGGGCCGCTGGACCGGCATCGCCCATAAATCAATGCTGACGCCGCTGGCAAAACCGGCCTCTTTCAGCAGCGCTTTCGCCTTCTCAGGATCGTAGTCGTAATCCTTAAGTTCGCTGTCGGCACTCCAGACGCCCGGCGGCAGCAGATTCTTCGCCACCGTTCCGGTACCGTGGAACACCGCGTCAATAATGGCCGGTTTGTTGATGGCCATCGCCAGCGCCTGACGGACCTTCACGTTATCCAGCGGCGGCTTCTGCGTGTTGAACGCCAGGAAGCCGGTATTCAGCCCCGCCTTGCTCATCAGGGTGATATCTTTGTTGGCCTTCATGCGCGGCAGATCGGCCGGGTTCGGGAACGGCATGACCTGACACTCGTTCTTTTCAATTTTGGCAAAACGTACGGAGGCATCCGGGGTAATGCTGAACACCAGCCTGTCCAGCTTTGATTTCCCCTGCCAGTAGTCGGCAAACGCCGTAAACAGAATGCGGGAATCCTTCTGATACTGCGCCAGCTTAAACGGCCCGGTGCCAATGGGCTGCATATCCACCTTCTCCGGCGTGCCCGCTTTCAACATTGCATCGGCATACTCCGCGGAGAGGATCGAGGCAAAATACCATGCCAGATCCGCAACAAACGGCGCTTCAGGGTGCGCCAGGGTAAAGCGCACCGTGTGGTCATCGACTTTATCAATAGCAGTAATCAGGCTGCCAAACTCCAGGCTTTCGAAGTTGGAATAGCTGCCGTTTGAGACGTTGTGATAGGGATGGTTCACGTCCTTCTGGCGCATAAACGAGAAGATCACGTCATCGGCGTTTAAATCGCGGGTCGGCGTGAAGAATTTATTGCTCTGAAACTTCACCCCTTTACGCAGATGGAAGGTATAAACCTTGCCGTCGTCGCTCACCTCCCAGCGCTCTGCCAGGCTCGGCACCAGCTCCGTGGTACCGGGTTTGAAATCGACCAGCCGGTTGTAGACCGGCACTGCGCTGGCATCCACGCTGGTGCCCGAGGTGTATAACTGGGGATTAAAGTTTTCCGGTGACCCTTCGGAGCAATACACCAGCGTTTTCGCGGCTACGGTGGAACTGACCGTGAGCGCAGCGAGTGCCAGCGTTAACGTTGTGCGTTTGCTTGTCATCATTTATTCCTGTCTTTTTAATTCGACGGCTAATTAATTCTTTTGCCATTTCATAAATAACATTAAAGTGAAGTGGCAAACACCCGAAAAATAAATAAGGAAGAAAACACTATGGGCTCGCCGCTATCCAGACAATTAACGCACCGTTTTTTCCGCTATCTTGCGATTACCAGCCAGAGCGATCCGAAAGTGAAAACTCTGCCCTCGACGCCGGGCCAGCACGACATGGCGCGAGAGCTGGCGCAGGAGCTGGCGCAGCTGGGGTTAGACGACATCGTGATTGACGAATTCGCGACCGTGACGGCAGTGAAAAAAGGCAACGTGCCCCGCGCGCCGCGCATCGGCTTTATTACCCACATTGATACCGTTGACGTCGGTTTATCACCGAATATTCATCCGCAAATATTAACGTTTAATGGTGAAGATCTCTGTCTGAATAAGGAAAAAGACATCTGGCTGCACGTGAACGAGCACCCGGAAATTCTGGCTTATCCCAATGAGGAGATTATTTTCAGCGACGGTACCAGCGTATTGGGCGCAGACAATAAAGCGGCGGTGACGGTGGTAATGACCGTACTGGAAAACCTCACCGCTGAGCATCAGCATGGCGACATTGTGGTCGCGTTTGTGCCCGACGAAGAGATTGGCCTGAACGGGGCCAAGGCGCTGGATCTGAAACGCTTCGACGTGGACTTTGCCTGGACCATCGACTGCTGCGAGCTGGGAGAAATTGTTTACGAGAATTTTAACGCGGCAGCGGCAGAGATCCACTTCACCGGCGTGACGGCGCACCCGATGTCCGCCAAAGGGGTACTGGTGAATCCGTTATTGATGGCGACCGACTTCATCAGCCATTTCGACCGCCAGCAAACCCCGGAGTGCACCGAGGGCCGCGAGGGCTATATCTGGTTTAACGGCATTCAGGCCGGACAGAACGACGCCGTGCTAAAGGCTAATATTCGCGATTTTGATAAAACCAGCTTTGACGCCCGCAAGCAGCAGATTGCGGACGTCGCCGCGCTGATTGCCGCCCAACACCCGACGGCGAAGGTCGACTATCGCATTGAAGATACCTACAGCAACATCAGCAATGCGATTGGTGAAGACCGGCGCGCCATCGACCTGATGTTTGAGGCGATGGAATCGCTCGGCATCACCCCAAAACCGATCCCTATGCGCGGCGGCACGGACGGTGCGGCGCTGTCGGCAAAAGGGCTACTCACCCCGAACTTCTTCACCGGCGCGCATAATTTCCACTCGAAGTTTGAGTTCCTGCCGCTGTCGTCGTTCGAGGCGTCTTACAAGACTGCCCTGCAGATCTGCCTGCTGGCCGCCCGTTAAGCGGGCTTGCGCGCCAGCATGGTGGCAAAGCGCAGCTTGATGCGGTTGCCGTTTTCATCGGTGCGGTGCAGTTCGCCAACCTCTTCGTTGTATTTGAGCAGCTCCCAGCCTTCGTAGTAGCTGCTCAGCTCACCGCTTTTGAACGCAAACGGGAAGCCCACGGTGCACGGGTAATCCGCCGTGTCCATCGCGGCAACGATCAGGTTGTAGCCGCCGGGTTTGGTGCAGCGCTGCATGTTGGCGATAAGGCCCGGAATGGTTTTCGCCTCCAGGAACATCAGCACCACGGTGGAGAGAATAAAGTCGTACTCGCCGTCAAAGCTCAGGCTGTTAAGATCTTTGACGGCAGTGTGCAGATTCTCAATCCCTTCTGCCGCCTTGATGCGCTCAATGTTATCAACGCTCATCGGGTTTTTATCCCAGGCGGTCACCTCGTGGCCGTTGGCCGCCAGGTAAAGGCTGTTGCGGCCATTTCCGCAGCCCAGATCCAATGTCTTGCCGGGCTTTACGATCCCCGCGCTGTACAGCACCTCTGAATGCGTACGGGTTAAGCCATATTTCTCTGTGAAGTAATTTTCATCGACAGCCATTATTTTTCCTCAGATTGCATAAGCAGTGCCTTATCAGTGCGCACCAGAAGTTTGCCCTGAATCAGCAGAATAAACGTACGGACCAACAGCATCCCAATGATGAGATTGGTAAAGATAAACAGCGGCACGGCAATGGCGTGGAAGAATCCAGACGAACTGCCGTGACCCAGATGCAGCCCGGTGGTAGCCAGAGCCGACACGCCAAACGAGAAACTCCAGAAGGAGGCGTTAAACGGCTGAGACACATACCACGGCAGCAGGCGCAGCATAAAGAGCAACTGCAACAGGCCGTAGCCGAACAGCATTTTGGCGAAGGTGTCGGCTTCCGCACCGTTGACGCTAAACCAGGCGCTGCACGCCACCAGCGCGGGCGCCAGCTGAATGCCTAAAGCGGTGCGCTGCGCGGTGGGAAGCTCCCCGGCGCTGCGAAGACGCTGGAGGATCACCGGCTCCAGGCTGAGCCAGGAAAAGACGCCCGCGCCGAGAAAAACGAGCCCTGCATCGTTGAACCCCAGAGCACCGCACGCCATCGCGCTGATGAAATTATTCGCCACCGTCGGCAGATACAATCCGGGCGTGGTGGCCTCCTGCGGGTGCCTGCCTCGCCAGAGCCCGGCGCTTTGCCAGGCGGAGTAAGCAAGCTGTAACACCACGCCCACGCCGAACAGCGCCAGCGATACCGGGCGGAACCAGGGCACAAAACCGATGGCGACCAGCATGGTGGTGGCCGGAAAAAGGCTGACGAAGCTGCTCATTACCGGGTGGCGCATCTCTGCCAGCACGCTGTGCGGGAAACGGATCGCACGGGTAATAAACGCCGTCGTCAGTAAAAACCAGCAGGCAACTGCGAGAGCAACCAGAATCTCACCCGGCCAGCGCGTCACCGGCCACAGGGTGCTGGCGTATCGCCAGGCGAAACCCATGCCGATGATGCCCAGCACCATGCCAAAATAGCCGGCGGGAAGGTTAAGCGCCTGTTCAGGTTTATTTAATTTATCCATTAATTTGATTTTTTAAAATGTATTTTAAATGCCATTTTAAGGGGTTTCAGCAACGGATGCCAGCACAACGGAAAGCCAAAAGTTTGCTACGTTTAGTGAAGACGCATATCAGGGACCCCACGATGAATAAGTATCGGCTCAGCGATGAAACCCGGCTCTGGCAATGGAAAAATGGCGAAACATCCCACTCAACGACGCTGCGGCAGATTATCGCTTCGGTGGACTTTAACGATGTGAAGGCCGGCACGAAAGGCGGCTGGATTGACGATGAGCGCGCCCTTGCGCAGGACGGAGACTGCTGGCTCTACGATGAAAACAGCGTGGTATTCGCTGGCGCAACCGTGTCCGGCAACGCGCGCCTGACCCTGCCGTGCACCGTCAGCCATGACGCGCATATCGGCGATAACTGCTGGCTTGACGCCGCAGAGGTCAGCCACGGGGCGCGAATAAGTGACAACGTCACTATTCAGCACTCCTGTGTGCGGGGTGAGTGCCATCTCTACGGCGATGCGCGCGTGCTGCACAACAGCGTCATCATTGCCGCTAAAGGACTCACGCCGGACCACGACCAGATCCTGCAAATCTACGGCAAGGCGACGGTAAGCCGATCGCGCATTGTGCATCAGGCACAAATATACGGCGAGGCGATGGTGAATAACGCGTTTGTTGAGCACCGCGCCGAGGTGTTCGACTGCGCGATCCTCGAAGGTAACGAACTCAACAACGTCTGGGTGTGCGACTGCGCCAAAGTGTACGGCAACGCCCGCGTGATAGCCGGTTTCGACGATGACGCCATCCCTACCGTGCGCTACAGCTCTCAGATTGCCGAGAACGCCGTGGTGGAAGGAAACTGCATCATCAAGCACCACGTCCTGATCGGCGGTCAGGCATGGCTGCGCGGCGGGCCGATCATGCTGGATGATAAAGTGGTGATTCAGGGACGCGCGCGGATCAGCGGCGACGTGCTGATTGAGCATCGGGTAGAAATCACCGACGATGCGGTGATAGAGGCCTTTGCTGGTGAGAGCATTCACCTGCGCGGTGAAAAGGTGATCAACGGCGACCAGCGCATCACCCGCACGCCGCTGCTGGGGGCGCTATAGTGTATAAATTTTGCCGTAGATGTTCACATCGTCATAGGCGCCATTGAGGTATTCCGCTTCCCGCAGGCACCCTTCCAGCGTGAAACCGTTGCGCAGGGCCACGCTGTTGCTGTGCTGATTCGCCACCCGACACTTGATCACAAATCGGCGGATCTCACCGCGCTCAGCGTAGTAGCGCATAAACGCCTGCAGCGACTGCGAGAGGATCCCCTGCCCCTGATGTGCTTCATCCAGCCAGTAGCCGATGTACGCGGCTTTGTTGGCAGGCTCAATCGCATTAAACGACAGTACGCCGACCAGCGCATCCTCCCTGAAGATCAAAAACATTTTGGCGTAGCCGCGCTGGTGCAGCATCTGGTTACTCTGCACGTTGCGTCGGGTGTCATCTTCAGTCCCCACGTGCTGCGCCCAGTCAAAGGCGTTTTGCAGAAAGGCTCTGTTTTTAACGACAAGGTTATGCAGTTCGGCGGTGTAACGCTCTTCGACGGCGCGAAGCTCGAGCGCGTCAGATACGGGAATAGTTTCGGATTGTGTTGCGGTCATTGCCCCTCACCCTAACCCTCTCCCGTGGGAGAGGGAATCGATCGTTAACGCATTACCCGGTCATCAACGTAATGACGTTTATCCGGCGCTGGCGGGAAATACTGATACAGCCAGGTTTCGCTGATGGCATCGCCCTGGCAGCGCAGGAACAGGCGCATATCCACCGGCTCCGTCGAATCCGACGTTGGGTACCAGTCAAACAGAATGCGATACCCGTCAAACGGCTCAACGTAAAGGATCTCAACCTGCTTCGCTTCACCGCTGGAGAGCGTAATCACCGGCTCGATGCCCTTCGGCGCGGCGGCCTTCAGGTCACCGCCGACGAAATCAATCGCAAAGCGACGGGCCCACACTTTCGGATAGTGTTCGCCCGGCGCCCAGCCCTCCGGGAAGCCGCCCATGCCGGTGCGGGTCGCGTAAACGTTGGCCAGCGGGGAACGCACCGGCGGCTGCGCGCTCCAGTAGAGACGATATTTAAAGTCCAGCTCGTCGCCCGCTTTCACCGGTTTTTCCGGCTGCCAGAAGCAGACCACGTTATCCAGCGTTTCACCGGTGGTTGGGATCTCCATCAGCGCGATAGATCCTTTCCCCCAGTCATTGCGCGGCTCAACCCACAGGCTCGGGCGCTTGTTATACCAGCCCATCACGTCCTGATAGTGGGAGAAATCGCGATCGAGCTGCAGCAGGCCGAACCCTTTCGGGTTTTTGTCCAGATAGGCATTAAACTGCAGCTTCTGCGGGTTATTGAGCGGACGGCAGATCCACTCCCCGTTGCCGCGCCACATTGCCAGGCGGTCGGAGTCGTGGATTTGCGGGTGAATGGTGTCGCACATGCGGCGTTCGTTGTTGCCGCAGCTGAACATGCTGGTCATCGGCGCGATGCCCAGCTGCTTAATGTCCTTACGCGCGTAGAGATGGTTTTCCACCTCCATGATCACCTGGCTCTTCTCGCAGTGGATCACGAATTTATAGGCACCGGTGACGCTCGGGCTGTCCAGCAGCGTATAGACGGTAAAGGTGGTATCGCCAGGCTTGACGGTTTCAAACCAGAAGGAGGTGAAGTCCGGGAACTCTTCCGGGGTGTCGGTAAAGGTATCTACCGCCAGACCGCGCGCGGAAAGCCCGTACTGGTAGGTATCGTCCACCGCGCGGAAATAGCTCGCCCCGAGGAAAGAGACAATATCGCGGCGCGCCAGCTCAGGCGCTTTAAAGGCGCGGAAGCCCGCAAAGCCGAGATCGCTTTGCCCTTCCAGCTGTTTGGTATCGACGCCCGTGTCACCGTAGCTGAACAGCTCAGGGCGGAAATGGATCTCGCGCGCCATAGAGGTAGACTGGTCCAGCGAGAACATCCGCACGCGGCGGCGGAACCCCATTCCCATATGGAAGAACTGCACGTCCAGCTGACGCCCTTCAATGTTGTTCCACAGAGACTGTTTTTCATCGTAGCGGATGGCGTTATACGCCTGCGGCGTCATGGTCGCCAGCGTCTCCGGCAGCGGACGCGGCGCGCCACCCCACGGGGTTTTCGCCAGGTCATGCGCCATGGATTGCAGTACGGAGAAGTCAAACCGACGGCTCTGACCGTCAGCGATGTCAGAGTCAGCCGCATATGCCGCTTTGGAAAACAGGGAAGCAAGGCCGGAGGTGCCGCTCAGGGCTGCCACAGCCAGCGAGCCTTTTAGAAAACGTCTGCGATTCATGCCTGGAAAAACGTCCTTATGGTCGTGTGAATGTGTTTCGCGCTCGGCGAAATGACGGCAAGAAAGAACGCACAGCCTAAACAAAAATGGTTAAGAATCCAATTGTTGGCCGGTGATTATCTGAACAAAGTGAGAAATATTTTCTGTCGACCAGAACGGCCCGAAAGTGGTGTAAAGAAAGCCTGGAAAATGTGTAGAAAAATGCCCCGTCAGGACATCAGCTGACGGGGCCAATGAGGCGGTTATTTTACGCTGACATCGATACCCGGGAAGTACTTATCAGCGAGTTTGGCGATCGTGCCGTCGGCACGTACTTTATCAATGGCGGCATCAAGCTGCTTTTTGGTGGCCTCGTCACCTTTGCGCAACCCAAAGCCGATCCCACTGCCGAGGATAGTGTCGTCAGACACCGGTTTGCCGATGAAGCCAAACCCTTTTCCCTGCGGCTTGCTGAGGAAACCCGCCTGCCCGGCCGCGGACATGACCAGCGAGGCGTCAATGCGGCCATTCAGCAGGTCACCCCAGGCCATATTCTGATCTTTATACGACACCACGGTGACACCCTGCTTTTCCCAGTGCTCTTTGGCATAGGTTTCCTGAATCGACCCCTGCAGCACGCCGATGGTTTTCCCCTTCAGCCCTTCAGGCGTTGCTTCGACCGCCGTACCGGCCTTGCCCACCAGCTGAGACGGAATGCGGTAGATCGGCTGGGTAAAATCGATGCTCTTGCGGCGCTGTTCGGTGATATTCATCGCCGAATTGATGGCGTCAAACTTCTTCGCCACCAGCCCCGGGATCAGCGCGTCAAACGAGGTTTCGACCCAGCTGCACTTCAGCGCTGCCGCTTTGCAGATGGCATTTCCCAGCTCAACGTCAAACCCTTCCAGTTCGCCTGCCGCATTACGGCTTTCAAACGGCGGATATTCCGCTTCCAGACCGTAGCGCAGCTCGGTGGCCGCGAAGGAGGAAAAGGTACACAGCAATCCCATGCCGACTACTAACGCGCGTAATTTCATTTCAAACTCCTCAGAGCCTATCTCAGCGTGGTTTAACCCGACACAGGGCTTGAGCACCTGCCCGTAACGTCGCCTCATCTTTCGCAAAAGAGAGACGAATCAATTTATTATCCGTGCCGTCGGCATAAAACGCCGACAGCGGAATGGTGGCAACACCGTACTCAACAATCAGCCGCTTCACCAGCTCGCTGTCGCGCTCGTCGCTAAACTGGCTGTAGTCCGCCAGCATAAAGAACGACCCGGCGCTCGGCAGCAGGGTAAACGGCGAATCGGCCAGCAGGCCGTGCAGCAGATCGCGCTTACGCTGGTAAAACGCCGACAGCGACAGCCAGGTTTGCGGATCGGTCATGTGTTCTGCAAACGCGTATTGCATTGGCGTATCGGCAGAGAACATCAAAAATTGATGGACTTTACATATCTCGTCCATCAGCTCTGCTGGCGCCACACAATAACCCACGCGCCAGCCGGTGACGTGATAGGTTTTTCCGAAAGAAGAAATAATCACGCTACGCTCCGCCAGCTGCGGGTGCGTGGCCATCCCGTGGTGCGGTTCCCCATCAAACACGACGTGTTCATACACTTCGTCAGACAAAATAATGATGTCGGTATTGCGCGTTAGCGCCGCCAGCTGCTGCAGGTCATTAGCGGAGAAGACCTGGCCGCTCGGGTTGTGCGGCGTATTGATGATGATCATGCGCGTGCGCGGGGTGATTGCCGCACGGACCTCATCCCAGTTGACGGCAAAATCCGGCACCGTGAGCTTGATGGCGACAGGCGTTGCCCCCTGCAGACGAACAATCGGCGCGTAGCTGTCAAACGACGGCTCAAAGTAGATCACCTCATCGCCAGGGTGCACCAGCCCGCTTATCGCCGAATAGAGCCCTTCGCTGGCGCTGGCGGTGACCAGCACCTCGCTGGCAGGGTTATACTGCGTGCCGTAGAGCGCGGCAATCTTATCGGCGATGCGTTCTTTGAGCGGCTGCAGGCCGGTCATCGACGCATACTGGTTATGCCCTGCCTCCATCGCGCGGGTAACGCCGGCGATCAGCTTCGGGTCGCAGGAAAAATTCGGTGCCCCCTGAGAAAGGTTGATGGCGTTATGCTGGGCCGAAAGCTGGCCGATAACGGTAAAAATGGTGGTCCCCACGTCTGGCAGCTTGGAGCGCGTTTGCACCGGCGTTCGTAAAGTCATCCTCTTTCCCTTCTCATGGATATTGCATAACTATTCAAACAACAACTTCGTTGCCGGGACAATCGAATTGTTGTCATAATAGCCATGAGAAAAATGCATAGCTGAGGTGTTTCAATGTCACGCCGTTCGCTCCCGCTCAATGCCATCGACGCATTTTTAGTCACCGCGCGGCATCTGAATCTTACCCACGCCGCCGCGGAACTCTGCCTGACGCAGGGGGCCGTGAGCCGTAAGATTGCCTCCCTTGAAGCCTGGTTTGGCTTTCCGCTGTTTGAGCGCCACGCGCGCGGGTTGCGCCTCTCCCCGCAGGGCAGTGCCCTGCTTCCCGAACTGCAGTCCTCCTTCGAACAACTGCTGAGCGTTGCCGACCAGGCCCGCAGCCAGCACACGGTGATCCGCCTCAAGGCCCCCACCTGCGCGATGCGCTGGCTGGTGCCGCGCCTGCTGGAAGTGGAGCGCGAGCAGCCGGATCTGCAGATCGCGCTCACCACCACGACCGATCATAACGTCAATTTCAAAACCGAATCTTACGATGCCGCCATCGTCTTCGGCACGCACATGAGCGCAGGCGATCTGCTGTTCGAAGAGGCGCTGACGCCGGTGTTCAGCCCCGTGCGAGCGGGTGCCGCGCTGGGTTCGCTGACGTTTCTTCATCCGACAAGGGATAAGACAGACTGGTCACTGTGGCTGGCGAATCAGGAAGGTCCGGGCTTTGTTATGCACAAAAATCAACACTTCGATACGATGGATCTCGCCATTACCGCCGCCATTCAGGGGCTGGGCGTAGCCATTGCCGACGAAACGCTGGTGGCAGAAGATGTCCGCGCCGGAAGGCTAATGCGGCCCTATGAGACCAGCATTAAAACCGGCGCGAGCTACCGGCTGGTGCTGCGCGAAACGCCTTGTCAGGAGAATGGTCTGGCGGCGTTTCGCGCCTGTTTGCTTAATCGAGGCTGACGTGGTGCTTCATTACGCGCTTGAAGAGGCTCATGCGGGCGCGCATAAAGCGGTTTTCAAGCCTGAAACCTGCATGTTTATTCACACCAATACGTAACAGCACGTCCCGCCCTTTGCGGCAGGCGGGCCAGCGCGTCGGCCCGTGAAGGCTGTCATGCGTTCCGGCATCGCGCGCAAAGCTCACCCAGTAATCAGCTACCTGGGCGGCAAACGCCAGATCCCGTTCGTTAACGTACTGGCGCGAAGGCTCCACCTGCCCGAGGGTATCGAACGCGTACGGCACCTCATTGCCGTGCCAGGCACCGTTGATATAGGTGGCGTGTTCCGCTTCGGCCACATAGTCAAACCAGTAGCGCCAGCAAAGCCCGCCGACGCGCTGCTGGGCCTGCATCACCACGTAGCCCATAGTGGTGAAGGCCATGTCGCGGCACACCTGCCTGCCGAGCTCCTCGTCGCCCTTCACGCCCGGATAAAGCAGCTTGATGAGCCCCAGCCCGAAGCGGCGCTCCCGGCGAAGCTTCTGGATCTGCCCGGCGAGATCGACACCAAACACCGCCATCACGCTGGCTTCATCGCTGTTGGAGCCAATCATCACCGGCACGGGATGCTGGCGGGCGGCGAAAAAGACGTCCAGCATCGCCTCCGGCAGAACGCAATCCCCAACGATAGGGGCCGGGGCGACGTTCAGCGGCGAGGTCAGCGGCCAGAACGCCTCGGGCGGGATCGCGCGCAGCTGCTCTGCCGTCGCATTTTCCAGCCCGAAGTGGGCGGCCAGCGCTTCCCCTTTTTGCAGGGCCTGCGCGCGCGGCGTGTCCGGCAAGGTGTACCCGCTTTGCACTATCGCCTTATGGAATAGTCCTTCCGCCAGCGGCGAGGCCAGCAGCGACAGCACACTGCGCGCGCCGGCGGATTCACCAAACAGGGTCACGTTATTCGGGTCGCCACCAAACGCGGCAATATTATCCCGCACCCATTTGAGCGCGGTGATCTGGTCCAGCAGGGCAAAATTATGCACCACCCGCTCCTCTTCACCTTCCAGAGCGGGATGGGCGAAGAAGCCGAGATGGCCGAGACGGTAGTTAATCGTGACGACAACCACCCCGCGGGATGCCAGGGCTTTGCCGTTATACGGCGGCAGGCTTCCGGCGCCGATCGTAAACCCGCCGCCGTGCAGCCAGACCATGACCGGCAGCGGCCCGGTACGGTCGATAGGGGACCAGACGTTCAGATAGAGGCAGTCTTCAGAAAACTGGCCGGGATCGCCCCCGCCCAGCTCCTGACAATATTCACTGCTTTGCCAGCTTGAGGGCGAAAAGTCGGTAGCTGCACGCACGCCATCCCAGCGTTCCGGCGGCCGGGGTGAGCGCCAGCGCCAGTCGCCAACGGGCGGTGCGGCATAGGGAATACCGCGCCAGAGGTGAACGTTTTCATCGGTTAAACCAGACAGTGCGCCCTGGCGCGTTTCAACCACAGGGGCGGAAGGATTTTGCATAACGACCTTATTTTTTCCATCACACCCCTGAAGAGTAACGATTTCAGAGCAAACCGCAACGCTGTTTGCTGCGCGTTTCCGCCTCCTCGTAGAGCGTAAATTCGTCATACACCGGGCAGCCGAGTGCGGCTTCAAACGCATTGCGGCTGGCATTTCCGTGGCTGCGCGCCTGGGTTTCATTCCCGAGATTGGACTGGAAAATCCCCGCCGCGCTGACCGGAAGGAAATCTTCGTAAATTATCGGCTGGGCCACCACCCACCCGCGCTCGATCAGCGGCTGCGGGTCATCCCCCGGACGAAACGCGTGACGATGGGCCTCTCCCGCCGGGGTCAGGCGATAGCGAAAATACGCCAGCTCCTGACGGCGCAGGAACATTTCGCTGTCCGGGAAGGCGCTGAAAATCTCCCGCAAATGCAGCTGGTGCGTGAGGTTATCTTTTCCGGTTCCGGCCTGGGCCAGCAGGCGATCGTACAGTTCACGGCCTTTCCGGGTCAGAGCCACGCCGCGCTGTTCAATTTCACCGAAGCGCGCGGTGTGGGTGCCTTTATGTTCCCCGGCGAAAAGCACCGGCTCTTCGAGGGCTTTAAAGCTGGTCTGACGCAGCAGGATCGGCACTTCACGACGCGGCGGCCCTTCGATCAGAATTTTGGGCTCAATCCCGTACTTCGGCATCAGCTCCTGCACCCGGTCAATGTCCAGCGTGCGCGGCGTGAGGTGGTTGATATGGCAACCCGGGAAGCAGACCACGTCAGCTATCAGGCGGTGCTCGTTACTCAACGCCAGGTAGGTCTCCTGGTCGACCGTTGCATGACGGTGCCAGCGGAAGGTTTCTAACGCTTCCTGCACAAACTCGTGCGCCTGCGCTTCGGTAAAGTGCCCTTCCGACTCATAAAGGTCAATAAGTTCCAGACAGCGCGGCGTGAAGATGTTCCGCTGAGAGAGAATTTCTGCCGCCCGCTCGCGTAACGCCACGTTTTCAATCAGCTCAAGGCGCAGCAGTGAGGTAAAGATACGAAACGGATTGCGGCACAGCGCCGCATCGTCAACCGGACGAAACGCCGTTGAGTGGACCGGTACCCCCGCCTGAGAAAGATCGTAATAGCTGACCGGGAACATGCCCATGATCGCAAACATACGACGCAGGGTGGAAAGCTCTTGTGCCGTACCGACGCGGATCGCCCCGTGACGCTCCACGTTCAGGCGTGCCAGCTCGTCGGCGTTCGCCAGTTGTTCATGTAATAGTGGATTATTTTCCAGAACCGCCAGGTTTACGTCCGCGACCAGCTCAAGCAAGGTGCCGTACTGCGGAACTTCCTGCTGGTACATCGCCGACATAGCCTGCGAAAAATGTTCCCGAATATCATCAGCCGTGATGGTGTTCGCCATGATGTCATGCCTCCAGTGAATATTACCTGGAGTGTAGAGAAGGCCGTTCCTTCCGGGGGGAAGAATTTCTGATTTGTGATCTTAAGACGCCAGTGGTTAAACCGTGTGCTACCGACCCCTGTCAGCCACCTCGTCATCTTTTTCCAGGATTTTCCTTATGATTCGTAGCGGCTATTTTTTCTAGCCCTTAAGGGGTAATTTTCTCCTAATCACCGCTTGCAAATTATTCGTTTTTGCTAAGCCATTATTATTGGCCTCAACCTTCCGCTTTTTAAATGAAACTTAGGACTAATCCGATCATTTGTTTACAAGTCCTTCCCACACTTCCATATTTCCAAACCAAGCGAAGCGCAAACGCAGCAATAATTAAATATAACGCAACCGCTAATGGCGAAACGAATTTGACGTATGCCTCACAGCGACTAGAGTTATTACTCGAACGACGAGTGATACGGAATATTTTCGTATCGTACTGACATAACCAATATATGACTATGAGGTTTAATATGGCAGAGCATCGTGGTGGTTCCGGTAATTTCGCTGAAGACCGTGAAAAAGCATCAGAAGCTGGACGTAAAGGCGGCCAGCACAGCGGTGGTAATTTCAAAAACGATCCGCAACGCGCATCTGAAGCGGGTAAGAAAGGGGGACAGAACAGTCACGGCGGAGGCCGTAAATCTGATAACTCCTGATCTTATTTAGTACTCTTTTAATAAAACCTGAGAGCATGCTGCGGGCTGAAAAGCTCGCAGTACCCTTTCCTTATTTTACCGGAGCGTAATTATTATGAATATGAAAAGCGTTGAGGATGTATTTATTCATCTTCTGTCCGATACCTACAGCGCTGAAAAACAACTTACCCGAGCGTTAAGCAAACTCGCTCGCGCCGCCTCCAGCGAGAAGCTGAGCGCCGCCTTCACCGCGCACCTGGAGGAGACGCAGGGTCAGATTGAACGTATTGACCAGATCATCGAACAGGAAGACGGTATTAAGCTCAAGCGCATGAAGTGCGTGGCAATGGAAGGCTTAATTGAAGAAGCCAACGAAGTTATCGAAAGTACGGAAAAAAATGAAGTGCGTGATGCCGCGTTAATTGCCGCTGCGCAAAAAGTGGAGCATTACGAAATAGCCAGCTACGGTACCCTTGCAACCCTCGCAGAACAACTGGGCTACAAAAAAGCCGTTAAACTTCTTGCCGAAACGCTGGAAGAAGAGAAAGAGACCGACCTTAAACTCACCGACCTGGCCGTTGGAAATATTAACCAAAAAGCGCAGAAATGACGCGATAAGACAGGTTAAATAAAATGAGCATCAGTCCCAGGACAATTAAACGGTGCCATTTAGCGGCAGCAATAATATGGTTCATTCTCGCTATCCCTTCCGTAATATGGTGGAAAAATAGCGTACTATGGGTCATTATCATCAGCATTTACGCCAATATTGTCGGCCACTTATCTGGCTACAGTGCCGCACGTGCCGATCAGGCTGCTGAAAGTGAGACCAAATAAGCGAACCCCTAATGAGGATACAATGATGAATCACGTAGAACACTACCATGACTGGCTACGCGATGCCCATGCAATGGAAAAGCAAGCCGAATCTATGCTGGAGTCCATGGCCAGCCGTATTGATAATTATCCTGATGTTCGCGCCAGAATTGAGCAACATATTAATGAGACAAAACGGCAAATTACATTGCTGGAGGAAATCCTCGACCGTAATGATATTTCTCGTTCGGTCTTAAAAGACTCAATGAGCAAAATGGCGGCCCTGGGTCAATCCATCGGCGGTATGTTCCCGTCCGATGAGATCGTTAAGGGCTCGATCAGCGGCTATGTCTTCGAACAGTTTGAAATCGCCTGCTACACCTCCCTGCTCGCTGCAGCGAAAAAAGCGGGCGATACCGCCTCTGTTCCTGCCATTGAGACGATCCTCGCAGAAGAGCGCGAAATGGCCGACTGGCTGATTCGCCATATCCCGCAAACGACGGAACAGTTCCTGCTGCGTTCAGACGCAGACGGTGTCGAAGCGAAAAAATAATCCACAGGAGAGTGCCTATGTTTCGACACGTCAAACAGCTGCAATATACGGTTCGCGTCGCCGAACCCAACCCCGGTCTTGCTAACCTTTTACTGGAACAGTTTGGCGGGCCGCAGGGCGAACTGGCTGCCGCCTGCCGTTACTTCACTCAGGGCCTGAGCGATGACGATCCGGGCCGCAAGGATATGCTGATGGATATCGCCACCGAGGAGCTAAGCCACCTCGAAATCATCGGTACGCTGGTTGGTATGCTGAACAAAGGTGCCAAAGGCGCGCTGGCGGAAGGGGTGGAAAATGAGGCTGAACTGTATCGGTCCATGACCGAAAACGGTAACGACAGCCACATCACCTCCCTGCTCTACGGCGGCGGTACCCCGCTCACTAACTCGGCGGGCGTGCCCTGGACGGCAGCCTACGTCGATACCATCGGCGAGCCGACGGCGGATCTGCGCTCGAACGTGGCGGCAGAGGCCAGGGCGAAAATCATCTATGAACGGCTGATTAACGTCACTGACGATCCCGGAGTGAAGGACGCGCTGGCGTTTCTGATGACGCGTGAGGCGGCGCATCAGCTCTCCTTTGAGAAGGCGCTGCAGTCCATTCGTAATAATTTCCCGCCGGGAAAACTGCCGCCAATCGAGGAATTCACCAACAAGTACTACAATATGTCTGAAGGTGGAGAGGTTCGCGGAAGCTGGAACAGCGATAAGCACTTTGATTACGTTGAGTCCCCCCAGCCTGCGGTTGATGGCGGAGACGGTAGCGCCAGCGTGACGCTCACAGCTGAACAGGCAACCCTGGTTAAGGCGATGTCTGCCCGCACCAAGTCCGATCCCCATTCCGACCCGCTGACCGGCGCCGAGCTGGGTGCCGGAAAGAGTAAACCGTAATCGGTTTTGCCGGGCATCCTGACCTGCCCGGCAATTCTCGTGCCCCATCGCTTCAGAGGTACGGACCATGTTCGAACTTGATGCATTTTATCTGGCCAGAATTCAGTTCGCTTTTACCGTCTCGTTTCACATTCTTTTCCCGGCGATCACCATCGGTCTTGCCAGCTATCTGGTCGTGCTTGAAGGCATGTGGCTGCGCACCAAAAACGACGTCTGGCGCTCGCTGTACCACTTCTGGCTCAAGATATTTGCCGTTAACTTCGGGATGGGTGTCGTTTCCGGGCTGGTCATGGCGTATCAGTTCGGCACCAACTGGAGCGGGTTCTCCCAGTTCGCAGGCAGTATTACCGGTCCCCTGCTGACCTACGAGGTGTTAACCGCCTTCTTCCTGGAAGCCGGCTTTCTTGGCGTAATGATGTTCGGCTGGAACAAGGTCGGCCCTGGGCTGCACTTCTTTTCAACCTGCATGGTGGCGCTCGGCACGCTGATGTCGACCTTCTGGATCCTCGCCTCCAACAGCTGGATGCACACCCCGCAGGGTTTTACTATCGAGAACGGGCAGGTCATTCCGCAGGACTGGCTGGCGATTATCTTTAACCCCTCCTTCCCTTACCGCCTGATTCATATGGCCATCGCCGCCTTTCTGAGCAGCGCGCTGTTTGTCGGCGCGTCGGGCGCATGGCACCTGCTGCGCGGCAATGATACCCCTGCCATACGCACCATGTTCTCCATGGCGATGTGGATGGCGCTGCTGGTTGCCCCCATTCAGGCCGTTGTGGGCGATATGCACGGCCTGAACACGCTTGAGCATCAGCCAGCCAAAATTGCCGCCATAGAGGGGCACTGGGAAAATCCGCCCGGCGAAGCCACGCCGTTGCTGCTGTTTGGCCTGCCCGATATGGACGAGGAGCGCACCAAATACGGTCTTGAAATCCCCGCGCTCGGCAGCCTGATCCTGACGCACAGCCTCGATAAGCAGGTCCCGGCGCTGAAGGACTTCCCGAAAGAGGATCGCCCAAACTCGACCATCGTCTTCTGGTCGTTTCGCATCATGGTCGGAATGGGCCTGCTGATGATTACCCTCGGTCTGGTCAGCCTCTGGCTACGCTATCGCCACCGGCTCTACCACTCGCGTCCGTTTCAGTGGTTTGCCCTCTGCATGGGGCCCGCGGGTCTGGTGGCGCTGCTCGCCGGTTGGGTGACCACCGAAGTGGGCCGCCAGCCGTGGGTGGTTTACGGTTATCTGCGCACGATTGACGCGGTCTCCCTGCACAGCACCCTGCAGATGAGCATCAGCCTGCTGGCGTTCTTCGTTGTCTACTCGTCGGTGTTTGGCGTGGGCTATGTGTACCTCATCCGGCTGATTAAGAAAGGCCCGCAGCCCGTCGATACGCTGACGTCAAACACGTCGGGCACCCCCGCCCGTCCACTGTCTGCCGCGGAGTCTGTTCCGGAACAGGAGAGAAACTGATGGGCGTCGATATCTCTGTTATCTGGTTTGCCATCATCGTCTTTGCCACGCTGATGTACATCATTATGGATGGCTTTGATTTGGGCATCGGCCTGCTGTTTAACTTCGTGGGCGATGCGAAAGAGCGCGATGTGATGGTCAACAGCGTAGCGCCCGTATGGGACGGCAACGAGACCTGGCTGGTGCTCGGCGGCGCGGGGCTGTTCGGCGCGTTCCCGCTGGCTTACGCGGTGATCATTGATGCGCTCACTATCCCCCTTACCGCGATGCTGATCGGTCTCATCTTTCGCGGCGTCGCCTTTGAGTTTCGTTTTAAAGCGACGCCTTCGCACCGCAAGTTCTGGGACTACTCCTTCGCCGGTGGCTCTCTGCTCGCCACCTTCAGCCAGGGGATCGTCGTGGGGGCGGTGATCAACGGCTTTGAGGTAGAGGGCAGACGCTTTGTGGGCTCGCCGCTTGACTGGCTGACGCCCTTTAACCTTTTCTGCGGTATCGGCCTGGTGGTCGCCTACACGCTGCTGGGCACCACCTGGCTTATCATGAAAAGTGAAGGCGCCCTGCAACGCCGCATGCGCGAGCTAACCCGCCACGTGCTGCTGGCCCTGATGGTGGTGATCGCGGTTGTCAGCGTCTGGACGCCGCTCGGCTGGCAGTACGTGGCCGACCGTTGGTTTACCCTGCCCAACTTCTTCTGGTTCCTGCCGGTTCCCCTGCTGGTAGGCCTGTTTAGCGTGTTGATCTGGCGGCTGACCCGCAACCCGGCCAGCCACTCGCGCCCCTTCCTGCTGACGCTGGGGCTGATCTTCCTCGGATTTAGCGGCCTGGGTATCAGCCTGTGGCCAAACATTATTCCGCCGCGCATCACCCTGTGGGAAGCCGCGGCGCCCCCCGCCAGCCAGCTGTTTATGCTGGTCGGGACCCTGCTGATAATTCCGGTGATTCTGGTGTACACCGCCTGGAGCTACTACGTCTTCCGGGGCAAAGTTTCGGATACTGAAGGCTATCACTGAGGAACGCTATGACGGACTGGCATACACGGGCCATTATCTACCAGATTGATACCGCGCTTTTTTACGATATGAACGGCGATGGCTGCGGGGACATCGCCGGGATCGCGGCCAAGCTGCGCTATATTCGCCGCATGGGGGCGACAGTTATCTGGATCACCCCGTTTTACCTCACGCCCTTTCTCGATGAGGGCTACGACGTCAGCGACCATCTGCAGGTGGACCCCCGCTTCGGAAAACTGGCCGATATCATCGCCTTTATCGAACAGGCCCGGGAGCTGGGCATGCAGGTTATTATTGAGCTGCTGATCCAGCACACCTCGGACGCCCATCCCTGGTTCCAGCAGGCCCGCCGCAGCCCCGCCTCGCCCTATCGCGATTACTATATCTGGTCGGATAACGACGACGACGATACGCCCCCCATGTTTCCCGGCGTGGAAAAGAGCGTCTGGAGCTGGGACGACGAAGCGGGACAGTATTACCGGCACATGTTCTACCGCCACGAGCCGGACCTGAACCTGACCTCGCCCGCCGTGCTTAAGGAGATTGAGTATATTATCCTCTTCTGGCTCAAGCTGGGGGTATCGGGATTTCGACTGGATGCCGCATCACACCTCACGAAGCAGGCGGGCAACGGTGACGAGAAAAAGGGCCTGTGGATCCTGGAGCACATGCGCCGTCTTATCGAACAGCGTAATCCGGATGCGATCCTGCTCGGCGAAGTGGACGTAGACGTTGAGGTTTATAAAGACTATTTCGGCAATAACGACCGCCTGCATCTGGTGCTCAACTTCTGGCTCAACAAGTATTTCTACGTCAGCCTGGCCAGAAAAAGCGCCCGCCCGCTGCGCAACGCGGTGAAGAAAATGATCGTCCCGCCAGATTCATGCTGTTTTGCCAACTGGCTGCGCAACCATGACGAGCTGGATCTGGAAGGGATTAGCCAGAAAGATAAACAGTTCGTGCTCGACACCTTCGCCCCTGACGAGGAGATGAACGTCTATCAGCGTGGGATCCGCCGACGTCTGGCCCCGATGCTGAATGGCGATCCAAAGCGGCTGGCGTTCTGCCACGCGGTGCTCTTTTCCCTGCCGGGCGTCCCGGTGATGCGCTACGGGGATGAGATCGGCATGGGTGACGACCTTGAACTGGAGGAGCGCTACGCCGTCCGCACCCCAATGCAGTGGGCGGGTTCACAGGGCGGCGGGTTTTCGGCAGCCGATCCTGAAAAATTTATTGCGCCGATAATCGACCACGGGCCCTACCGCTATCAGAAAATCAACGTCGCCGATTCGCTGCTCCACCGCAACTCGCTCCTGCACCGGATTATTGATATTGCTAATACCCGATCGGAGTTCCCCGAAATTGCCGTGGCGCCCTTTCGCCTCATCACCCTCAATCATGACGCGGTGCTGGGGATCTATTACGAGACCGACGAGCGCAGCATTCTGACATTCGTAAACTTCAGCGACCAGCCGGTGCAGTTCACCGCAAGAGGGATCCGCAACGCCACCTGGACCGCCTGCCTCGCGGACAAACGCTACGACGACGCGCTGGTTTGCGGCAAAACCGTCGAACTCAGTATTGGCGCCTACGGCTACCGCTGGTTCTGGACGCACCGCAGCGCGCTGCGATGATTAGCGTTTCCGGTGGGTTATCAGACGCGTCAGCATAATCCCCGCCACCGCGAGGGCCCCCAGCGCCACCTTGCCCGGCATACCGGAGGTGACGGACGTAGCGCGGTTCTTCGCTTCGTCGGTAAAACGACCATGGATTTTGTGCAGGTCGTCAATCGGCTGGTCGAGATAGTCCCGCCGATCCGCTGCGTTCAGATCGTCGGTCATCTGGCCTTCCCAGGCTTTTTTTACCATCAGACGGTCAAGGTAGCCCGGAAAGAAGAATTGCCCGACGATGGACTGGATAGTGCTGCTGCCCACCCACAGCTCGCGCACCGGTTTCTGCGCAACCTTAAAGATGGCGCTGGCGGCCACTTCAGGCTCAAAGACCGGCGGCACCGGTCGCATCGCCCAGGCGAACTTATTCCTTGCCCATTCGAACTGCGGCGTATTGAGCCCCGGCATCTGCACCATGGAAAGCTGAACCCGGCTGTTCTCGTGCATCAGCTCCGTGCGCACCGCATCGGTGAACCCGCGGATCGCCGCTTTGGCCCCGCAGTAGGCCGACTGCAAAGGGATGGAACGGTAGGCCAGCGCGGACCCCACCTGAATAATTACCCCCCTGTCGCGGGGCACCATCAGCTCCAGCGCGGCGCGGGTGCCGTTAACAAAACCGAGATAGGTAACATCTGTCACGCGACGAAACTCATCCGGCGTCAGGGTACGAAACGGCGCCAGCACGGCCCCCATCGCATTGTTGACCCAGACATCAATCGCCCCGAGGCGATACTCGATCTCGTTAGCCGCATCCACCACCGCCTGACTGTCGGCGACGTCCGCCTGCACCGCGTGGGCATTAACGCCGAAGCGGCGCAGCTCTTCCTGGGTGGAGTGCAGGCTGGCTTCATCGCGGGCGATAAGCCCCACATCGTAACCTGCCTTTGCAAATTTCAGCGCCGTGGCTTTTCCCACGCCCGCCGTCCCGCCGGTAATCACTATGACCGCCATAGAACCTCCGCGTGAATTTAGCCGTTATTGCCGTCCGACAATGTTGTCACCAGTTCAGCGAGCGAAAATTGCACCGCTTTTTCCACCACATCCTGGCAGTCGCCGGAGAAAAGGACGGTGCGGGTTTTCGTCTCACCGCAGATATTCCAGGCAAAGCAGACCGTTCCCGCCGCCGTGCCGTCATCGCCTCCTTCCGGGCCCGCGTAGCCGCTGATGGCGATGCTGATATCCGCCTGGGCAATGTCGCGGATGCTGGCGGCCATCTCGGTCACCGTCTGTTCACTGACGGCGGTATAGCGCGCCAGCGTCTCCTGACGCACGCCGAGGATCCGCGATTTGGCTTCATCGCTGAACACAACCAGCCCGACGTCATAAAAATCGGCCGTGTTTTCCTCTGCACACAGCGCCACCGAGAGCTTTCCTCCCGTGCAGGATTCCGCGGTGGTTAAGCGCAGCCCGGCATCGGTTAATTTACTCGCCAGCTTTTTGGTGAGTTCACTCTCGGTATAATGACTGTCGTGTAAAAGATTGCTCATCTTGCCGCCTCTTATTTTTCAACAGGAATGATTGAAATATGTCCATTGCGCTCAAGTATGGCATATTTAATTTCGCTAAGTTCTGTAATGCCATTATTTTGACGCGCTGAAACCAGAATATCATCACAAGATACGTCGACTTTTTTTAGCTTATCCGCTAATGGAACGCCATTCTCAACCAGAATCACAGGGGTCCCATCAAGAATATTCTCCACCGGGGAAAAATATTTCTTCATCAGGCCAAATATAATGTCAACGACCACCAGCGTGGTAATGGTAATCATTGCACCGGTAACGGAGAAATCCTGCCCCAAAAGCGCCTGCTGCGTCGCCTCACTAATAATTAAGAGGAGGATGAGATCAAAGCTGGTCATCTGCAGCAGCGCCCGTCGCCCTGCCACTTTAAATACCACCACGAGAAACAGATAAATCGCCAGCGCGCGAAAGACCATATCCATATCAGCCTCCTAGGGGTAAATAAATTGCCAGAGGTTAATCTCCGGCTCGTTGTTGACGCGGATGACGGTGTTCCATTTACCGGCTCTGGAAGGTGTCGTGAAGTATAAAACAGAGAAGTTGTCTGATTTTTGCAGGTCGTCATAGACCAAATAGAGGGTTTTGCCGTGGCTATACATTTTGTCTGGCTGCGGCCAGACGCTGCCGGGCTCGTACACGTCGCTGCTGTCGGTGGTCAGGCTGAGGGTATAGCTGCCCTCCGTCTTCACCGGGAAGGTGACCTGCATTCTTGACTCCGTCTCCCGCCGGCCGAAGCGTTCATAGTTTATGCTCAAGGAGTTAGCGGAATTGGTTTTGGCCGTATCGCTCACCACTCCGCTGGAAAACAGACCAGCAACCGCTGCGATGATAATAGCCAGAAGGACCACAAAACCCACCTGGCGAAATGAATATTCAAACCTCAACAAGCGATAACTCTCATCTATCCCGGGTAACTTTTCATTTTCATGCTTCATAGTCGTTGTCACCGTTTCGCTTATTTCAAGATAGTTTTGATTTCCAAAGAAAATGTTTTTAAGACTTATCACATTTGCCACATAAAGGAATAGCAACAATACTTAATATGTCAAGACACTCAAAAATGAAGGATATCAGATGAAATTATCACTTATTTCCGCTTTTTTGATATTTCTGGTTCCAGTTGCATGGGCAGATAATAACGGCGGGTTACAAAAAGGTGAAGCACCGCCACCGCCCCACGCGCTGGACAGCGGATATCGTGGAACCGATGACGCGCGTATTATGACCATCGATCAGGCAAAACAATTGCACGATGGCGCGACAATTTCATTGCGCGGTAATCTTATTGACGGTAGCGGCGATAAGTTTGTATTCCAGGATAAAACCGGAAAAATCGACGTTATTATTCCCCAGGCAGTCTTCGACGGCAGAACGGTAAAACCCGATCAGATGATCAGTATCAACGGTTCGCTTGATAAAAAATCATCGCCTGCCGTCGTTCGTGTTGATCGTTTGCAGAAATAATTCAGCGAAGCGTTAACGCTGCAACTATCCATCAAATCTCACCCCTTGGCTTAAGGAGTCAGCTATGAGTGATACTACACAACGTACGAACGCTTACCCGAAACCCCCGTTCCCGGAACAGCCGCAAACGCCGCCGGGACTGGCGTCTGAAATGCAGCCTGTACCCGACCACGGTGAAACAAGCTATAAAGGGCATGGCCGCCTTGCCGGCAAAAAAGCGCTGATCACCGGTGGTGACTCCGGGATTGGACGCGCAGTGGCTATCGCCTACGCCCGTGAAGGGGCAGACGTCGCCATCAACTATCTGCCTGAAGAAGAGAAAGATGCCGCCGAGGTCATCGACCTGATCAAAGCGGAAGGCCGCAAGGCCATCGCGCTGCCCGGAGACGTCCGGGACGAGACCTTTTGCCAGAATCTGGTCGAAGAAGCCGTTTCGAAGCTGGGCGGGCTGGATATTCTGGTCAACAACGCAGGCCGCCAGCAGTTCCGGGAATCCCTTGAAGAGCTGACCACTGAAGATTTTGACGCGACGTTTAAAACCAACGTTTACGCCCCCTTCTGGATCACCAAGGCCGCCCTGCGCCACCTGAAAGCGTCGTCCGTGATCATTAACACTTCCTCCGTTCAGGCGGTGAAGCCCAGCCCCGTACTGCTGGACTATGCTCAGACGAAGGCCTGTCTGGCGGTGTTTACTAAATCCTTAGCCAAACAGCTGGGTCCGAAAGGCATTCGCGTCAACGCGGTCGCCCCCGGCCCGTACTGGACGGTACTCCAGTCCAGCGGCGGCCAGCCGATGGAGAAAGTGAAGGAGTTCGGGGGGGATACCCCGCTGGGTCGTCCGGGACAGCCCGTCGAGATTGCCCCGCTGTACGTCACACTGGCCTCGGATGAGTGTTCCTTTACCTCCGGTCAGGTATGGTGCTCTGACGGCGGCGACGGCGTGATCTAAACCGGTTTGCAGCTTATCCCTCCGCAGTGAGCAATAAATGAACAAGGACGTTCATCACCCACCTCGCCTGAAAAACATGTTGTAACTCAAACAGATCAAATGTTAAAAATATTTTGCTATCAAGTTATCAAAATTAAACAACTTAACTTGTCACCCGCATCGCTCTGTTTTTAACATCGCCTATGGAAAAAAATGGTCTGTTCAGTCAGCGCATACGCTTGCGCCATTTGCATACATTTGTGGCCGTCGCTCAACAGGGAACGCTGGGGCGCGCGGCTGAAACTCTTAACCTGAGCCAGCCCGCGCTCTCGAAAACCCTTAACGAGCTAGAACAGCTGACCGGCGCCCGTCTATTTGACCGCGGTCGGCTGGGGGCACAGCTGACTCTGGTGGGCGAACAGTTCCTGACGCACGCCGTGAAGGTGCTGGATGCGCTCAACACCGCAGGCCAGTCCCTGCACCGAAAAGAAGAGCAGACCAGCGAGGTGGTGCGCGTCGGCGCCCTGCCAACCGCGGCGCTGGGGATCCTACCGCCCGTTATTGGTCAGTTCCATAAGCAGCAGCGAAATACCACTATTCAGGTTGCCACCATGAATAACACCATGCTGCTCGCGGGGCTGAAATCGGGTGAGCTTGATCTCGGTATCGGTCGAATGTCCGACCCCGAGCTGATGGGCGGTCTCAATTATGAACTGCTGTTCCTGGAATCCCTGAAGCTGGTGGTTCGACCCGATCATCCCCTGCTGCAGGACACGGTGACGTTAAGCCGGGTGATGGAGTGGCCGGTGGTGGTTTGCCCGAAAGGGACCGTCCCGCGCCAGGCCGCCGAAACCTTGCTGCAGATGCAGGGGTGTACGCTACCCTCAGGGTGCATCGAAACGCTTTCGGCTTCTCTTTCGCGCCAGCTTACCCTGGATTATGACTACGTCTGGTTCGTCCCCTCCGGTGCGGTAAAAGATGATTTGCGTAAGGGCACGCTGACCGCCCTGCCGATCGCCTCCCCGGGTGCGGGTGAACCCATCGGTATTTTGACCCGGGTAGATACTCCCCTTTCCACGGGCGCACAAACGCTGCTGAGCGCTATCCGTAAATCTATGCCTGTCTGATTCCCTTCACCCCTCACCCAGTTCCCTCTCCCTGTGGGAGAGGGAACTGGGCTGTGCGTTAATCAAATAATGCGGAATGATCCATTAACAATTGCGTAAAACAAATTAACAGTTTTATCATAACGACGGATTCACCATTTGGTTCGTTAATCGTTATATAAAAAAGAATTCACTCGTTTTAATCATTACTCTCCCCGCCTTTATTATCCATATGGTACATACCCGGCAATGCGGAGAGATTCAAAGGAGACAGAAATGGCATTTGGCAGCGCGCCGCGCGGGATACCTCGTATTTTGCAGTGGCTCCTTGCCGGACTGATGTTGCTCATCGGTCTGGCGGTCGGCGGGTTGGGCTTCAAGCTCGCCGCCGTAGGCGGAAGTTTTTACTTCGTGATAATGGGCGTGGTGATGGTCATTGCCGCGCTACTGATTTTCCTCAATCGCAGCAGCGGGATCGTGCTTTACGGCATCGCGTTTATTGCCTCGCTGTTCTGGGCGGTAAGCGATGCGGGCTGGGATTTCTGGCCGCTATTCTCGCGCCTGTTCACCTTCGCCGTACTGGCCTTCCTCTGCGCCATCGTCTGGCCTTTCCTGCGCGCGGCAAACCGCGGCGCAGCGAATAAAGCCCCGGCTTATGGCGTTGCGGCGGTTCTCGCACTGGCGATGCTGGTCAGCCTCGGCTGGATGTTTAAGCCGCAAACCCTCGTGGCGGCGAACGAGCTCGTTCCGGTGAAACCCGTTGCTCCCGGCGAACAGCAGAAAAACTGGGAACACTGGGGCAACACCACCCACGGCGACCGCTTCGCCGCGCTGGACCAGATTAACAAGCAAAACATCAGCGATCTGAAAGTCGCCTGGGTGGCGCACACCGGGGATATTCCGCAGAGCAACGGCTCCGGCGCGGAAGATCAGAACACGCCGCTGCAAATTGGCGACACGCTCTTTGTCTGTACCCCGTACAGTAAAGTGCTGGCGCTGGATGTGGATTCAGGTAAAGAAAAATGGCGTTATGATTCGAAAGCCACCGCGCCGAACTGGCAGCGTTGCCGTGGTCTGGGCTACTTTGAAGATCATGCAAACGTGACAGCGTCACAGACCGGGACGTCTCCAGCGGCATGCCCTCGCCGCCTGTTCCTGCCTACCACCGATGCCCGTCTGATTGCCATCAACGCGGATAATGGCAAGCTCTGCGACGACTTTGGCGACCATGGCACCGTTGACCTGAGCGTTGGCATGGGCGAAATCAAGCCGGGCTATTATCAGCAGACCTCCACGCCGCTGGTGGCCGGAAACGTCGTTGTCGTCGGCGGTCGCGTCGCGGATAACTTCTCCACCGGGGAGCCGCCGGGCGTGGTGCGCGCCTACGACGTTCACACCGGTAAGCTCGCCTGGGCGTGGGATCCGGGTAATCCGAACCTGACCGGCCTGCCGCCGGAAGGCCAGACCTACACGCGCGGCACGCCGAACGTCTGGTCTGCAATGTCTTACGACGCTAAGCTGAACCTGATCTACCTGCCAACCGGCAACGCCACGCCAGACTTCTGGGCAGGCGAGCGTACCGCGCTGGACGATAAGTACAGTTCCTCCATCGTCGCCGTCGACGCGGCCACCGGACAGGTACGCTGGCATTTCCAGACCACCCACCACGACCTGTGGGATTTCGACCTGCCTTCCCAGCCGCTGCTGTACGACCTGCCGGACGGCAAAGGCGGCACCACGCCTGTACTGGTCCAGACCAGCAAGCAGGGCATGATCTTTATGCTCAACCGTGAAACCGGCAAGCCGGTGGCGAAGGTCGAGGAACGTCCAGTTCCGGCGGGTAACGTTGAAGGTGAACGCTACTCTCCGACCCAGCCGTACTCCGTGGGCATGCCGATGATTGGCAACCAGACGTTAACTGAGTCCGACATGTGGGGGGCGACGCCTGTCGACCTGCTTCTGTGCCGCATTCAGTTTAAAGAGATGCGTCATCAGGGCGTCTTCACCCCGCCGGGTCTCGACCGTTCCCTGCAGTTCCCCGGCTCGCTCGGCGGGATGAACTGGGGCAGCGTCTCCGTTGACCCGAACAACAGCCTGATGTTCGTCAACGATATGCGTCTGGGGCTGGCAAACTACATGGTACCGCGCGCGAACGTGGCGAAAAACGCCAGCGGCATTGAGATGGGGATTGTCCCGATGGACGGCACGCCGTTCGGCGCAATGCGCGAACGCTTCCTGTCGCCGCTGGGCATTCCGTGCCAGAAGCCGCCGTTCGGAACCATGTCGGCCGTTGACCTGAAAACCGGCAAGCTGGTGTGGCAGGTACCGGTTGGTACCGTGGAAGATACCGGCCCGCTGGGCATTCGCATGCACATGCCAATCCCAATCGGGATGCCAACGCTGGGCGCGTCGCTGTCAACCCAGTCCGGCCTGCTGTTCTTCGCCGGCACCCAGGATTTCTACCTGCGCGCGTTTGATACCGCCACCGGGAAAGAGATCTGGAAGGACCGCCTGCCGGTCGGCAGCCAGTCCGGCCCGATGACCTACGTCTCGCCGAAAACCGGTAAGCAGTACATCGTCATTAACGCCGGGGGCGCTCGCCAGTCGCCGGATCGCGGTGATTACGTTATCGCGTACGCGTTACCCGATAAGCAGTAACGGATGAAAAAAGGGACCGAAAGGTCCCTTTTTTGTCGGCCGGGTAAACGAAGCGCCACCCGACACGGCCGGCGACTCAGAACGTTTCCCAGTTATCACCGTTATGCGCTACCGCCGGACGTAGTGCGGCAGGTTTTACTGCCGCAGAGTTCTGCTGTTGAGTACGCCCCTGAGCCTTGCCGCTCAGACGAAACGCCCCGACCGCCTCTGTCAGACGCGCGCCCTGTTCTTCCAGCGACGCGGCCGCCGCGGAGGCCTCTTCCACCAGCGAGGCGTTCTGCTGAGTCACTTTATCCATCTCCGAAATAGCCTGGCTGACCTGCACGATACCGCGGCTCTGCTCGTCAGACGCGGCGGCAATCTCCAGCATAATGTCGGTGACGCGCTTCACCGCCTCGACGATCTCATTCATGGTATTGCCTGCGGCAACGACTTCACCGGAACCCTGGTCTATCAGCGAGACCGATTCGTTGATCAGGCTTTCGATCTCTTTTGCGGCGTTGGCGCTGCGGCTTGCAAGGGTACGAACTTCACTGGCCACCACGGCGAACCCGCGTCCCTGCTCGCCCGCCCGCGCCGCTTCTACCGCCGCGTTAAGCGCCAGGATATTGGTCTGGAAGGCGATGCTGTTGATCACCGCGGTAATCTCAGAGATTTTCTTCGAACTGCTTGAGATATTGCCCATAGTTTTCACCACACCGGAGACCATCTGGCCGCCGCGGCTGGCTTTCCCGGAGGCATCTTCCGCCAGCTTGCTGGCATGATGGGCGTTATCGGCGTTCTGCTTCACCGTCGCGGTCAGCTGCTCCATGCTGGCGGCAGTCTGCTCAATCGCCGCGGCCTGCTGCTCGGTGCGTGATGAGAGATCGGTGTTACCGGCAGAGATCTCGCTGGTACCCCGGTAGATCTCCTCCGCTCCCTGACGGACGGTGCCGACCGTTGTTTCAAGGGAGTGCTGCATGGTTTGCAGATCGCGCGTCAGGCGGCCAATTTCGCTGCGTCCGGCCACGTCGTCCGGCATCGTCAGGTCGCCTTTGGCGATATTCTCGATACGTTTCGCTGCACGCTGGAGCGGATTAATGACCGTGCGGCGCAGCACGACGAAGGTCATCGCGGTCAGCGCCAGCGCCAGCGCAAACGCGCCCACCATAAACATCAGACCCAGCTGCGTGCGGCTGTGCGCCTGCGCCGTCAGCGCATTGGCGCGGTCGGTGCGGATCTTAATCGCCTTCAGCAGAACGGCGTTGTAAGCATCGTCCAGCGGGCGCGCGGTCTCATTTTCGTGGTTGATGATCGCCTCGAACATGCCGTTTTTGGCAAATTTGACCATCGGCTGGAGGCCCGCAATATAGGCGTCGTAGCGTGCCTTCAGGTCTGCATCCAGCGCTTCGTCCGCAGCGCTACGGACGGAACGATGCATATAGGCGGTAAAGCTATCCTGGGATTGCTTAATGCGCGTTTCCGCCTCACGGATGTTCTGCTTCATGGCCTCCATCTCCGCGATACGGCTTGCCGCGCCGGCGTGGATCATATTGATACGCGCGGTGCGCAGATGGTTTGAGCTGTTCGACAGCCCCATACGCACCTGAATTTCGGACGTAACGTCCTGCTGATCGTTGTCCGCCTGTAGCAGGAAATACCCCGCCAGACCCGAACTCAAGGCAAACAGCAGAATAATGCCACCGAGAATGGAGGAAAACAGCGGAACCAGCCTGATGTGATGCAGGAAGCTCAGCTTGCGCTGCGCCTGCATCGAAGAAGTGTTGTCCATGACCGTCGACTCTCTTATAGGTAAGATGCGCAAAAACACGCCTGTTAGATAGTCATCGGCACGGCAGAGATTTAGATTACGGCTAAAAACGCCGCACTGGTCACACTTTAGAGAAGATTATTAAAGAAATGCCAGCGGCTAAAAACCGCTGGCAGAAGAGTTACTTGTCGCCGAAATGAATGACGGTGCGGATGGATTTTCCTTCGTGCATCAGATCGAACGCCTCGTTGATCTGCTCCAGCGGCAAACGGTGGGTGATGAACGGGTCGAGCTGTATTTTACCGACCATCGCGTCTTCCACCATGCCGGGAAGCTGGGTACGCCCCTTCACGCCGCCAAAGGCGGAGCCGCGCCAGACGCGTCCGGTCACCAGCTGGAATGGACGGGTTTTGATCTCCTGTCCTGCCCCGGCCACGCCGATGATGATGCTCTCACCCCAGCCCTTGTGGCAGCATTCCAGCGCAGAACGCATTACGTTGACGTTGCCGATACACTCGAAGCTGAAGTCCACGCCGCCGTCGGTCATCTCAACGATGACGTCCTGAATCGGTTTCTCGTGATCTTTCGGGTTCACGAAATCGGTCGCGCCCATTTCACCCGCCAGCTTGAATTTTTCCGGGTTGGTATCGACCGCGATGATACGCCCGGCCTTCGCCTGCACCGCGCCCTGAATCACCGCCAGACCAATGCCGCCGAGACCAAACACCGCCACGGTGTCGCCCTCTTTGACTTTTGCCGTGTTATGCACCGCGCCAATGCCGGTGGTTACGCCACAGCCCAGCAGGCAGACTTTATCCAGCGGCGCCTGCGGGTTGACCTTCGCCAGCGAGATCTCCGCGCAAACGGTGTATTCGCTGAAGGTGCTGGTACCCATGTAGTGATAGATTGGCTCACCGTTGTAGGAGAAACGGGTGGTGCCGTCCGGCATCAGCCCTTTCCCCTGAGTGGCGCGCACGGCCTGGCAGAGGTTAGTTTTACCGGATTTACAGAACTTACACTCGCCGCATTCCGCCGTGTACAGCGGGATAACGTGATCGCCTGGCTTCAGGCTGGTCACGCCCTCGCCCACTTCCACCACAATCCCGCCGCCTTCATGACCCAGCACCGCCGGGAAGACGCCTTCCGGATCGTCACCGGAGAGGGTAAATGCATCGGTATGGCACACGCCGGTATGGGTGATTTTGATCAGCACTTCGCCTTTTTTCGGCGGTGCGACGTCGATGTCGACGATTTTCAGCGGCTGGCCGGGGCCAAATGCAACAGCTGCGCGAGATTTCATCATGTCTTCCCTTTTTGTCAGGTGTGTGGATTTATTTTAGATAAGAGCGCAGCAAATGGCCGACTTCCGCCATGCGTACGGCTCGCTGATCCGGCGTTGTGTCTCCCGTCACCAGCTCGTCTTTGAGATGTATTTCAACCATTTCGCCCATCAGGCCATTGGCAGCGCCGCGCACGGCGGCAATTTGCTGCAGGATGGCCAGACAGGGGTCGCCCGACTCCAGCGCGCGTTCAAGGGCATCAACCTGGCCCCGAATGCGGCGGACGCGGGTAAGAATACGTTTTTTATCTTCGGGTGAGTGCGGCATATGCCCTCCTGATACTATAGGGGGGTATGGTATATGAGTTATCTTACATATGTAAACTTACTTTTAACGTGAAATCTAGATCGCGCTGAGCTTATCCGGCACTCATCCCCCTGCCATCTTGCGCCAGCATTTGCAGCTCCTCCTGAAGCCATCGGGTCGCCCCCCGCTGGCCGCTGCGCTTATGCGAGTAAATTTTCACCTCAAATTTGGGAATAGAGAACGGCAAGGCAAAAATCCTCAGTTCCGCCGCCGCAACCAGCTTCTCGGCGGCGTAACGAGGAATGGCCATCAGCAGGTCGCTTTCCGCAACGATAAATGGCGCGCTCAGCATCGACGGCGTTTTGATCGCAATGTGCCGCGTATAGCCCAGCTGCTCGAGCCGCACGTCCAGGACGCCCTGCTTTTCATTCCACGGCGTCACCACCAGGTGTCGGGCCGCGAGATAATCCTCCAGCGTTAGCCGGGTCCGGCTTGCGTTGCTGATAACCACATACTCATCCTCAAACCAGCCGATCTCTTCCAGTTCCGGATGGCGGATATCGTCCTCGGTGCTGAAACCCAGCGCCAGATCTACCTCGCCCGCCAGCAGCTCCGTCAGCGCCGGGCTGTGCGGCAGATAGCGCAATTCGAAACGCAAGCCCGGGGCAGCAGTCTGCAGCTTGTGCATCAGAGCGGGAAAAATACATAGCGCGGTAAAATCCGTAATCCCAATTTGCAAGCTTTCGGTACTGCTGGCGGCGTCAAACTCCGGCTGCGGGGTCAGCTCCTGATTAAGGAACGACAATGCGGAAGCAATAGAAGGCGCAAGCTGAGAGGCGTACACGCTGGGGGACATACGATGCCCTTCCCGAAAAAAGAGCGGATCGTTAAGGGCCGTGCGCAGACGCGACAGCGCATGGCTCAGCGCCGAGGTGCTCATCGCCAGCTCGTCGGCTGCGAGGCGAACAGAACGGTGGCGGTAAATGGCGTCAAAAACGGGCAGCAGGTTTAAATCAAGACGTCTCAGCGCCGGATGCATAATATTCATCATTTGTTGATTTCATTGCACTTAATTCTTCGGACAATACTCCGTATGCTTAACGCCATCAATCGCGAACCGTGCAAATAACAGGAAAAACAATGAGCATAACCCTTCGTCAGGCCCGTCCCGAAGATGCAGCGGCTATTTACGCCATGATCTATGAGCTGGCGGTATATGAAAAAGCCCCCGAAGAGGTCGTAACCACGCCGGACGAGATCCGGGAAACCCTCTTTGGTGCGGGCAGTAAAACCGAGGCGTTGATCGCTGAGTTTGACGGCAGGATCGCCGGCTATGCCGTGTTCTTCACCAGCTATTCGACCTGGCTTGGACGCAACGGGATTTATATGGAAGACCTGTACATTTCCCCGGACTACCGCGGTAAAGGCGCAGGCAGAGCGCTGCTGAAACATATCGCTCAACTCGCGGTAAAACGGCAATGTGGCCGCCTTGAATGGAGCGTGCTGGACTGGAACCAGCCCGCCATCGATTTTTATCTCAGCATTGGCGCGCTGCCGCAGTCCGAATGGGTGCGCTACCGTCTTGACGGCGAAGCGCTGCTCAAATTTGCCGAATAGCGGCACCGCTCAGCGCGAGGATCCCGACCAGGCGGATCCTCGATTCCCGCCAGTACTGTCTGAAGACATTAATAACTTGTGCTACAATTCCATAAATTTCATTAACATATTGTAGAACATCATGAGTACAACCCCCTTCATCCGCCCGCAGCTCACCCTGCCAAACGGCGCCGATAAACTTCTGCTGCACTCCTGCTGCGCCCCCTGCTCCGGTGAAGTCATGGAAGCTATTCAGGCCTCGGGCATTGACTACACCATTTTCTTCTATAACCCCAACATCCATCCGCAAAAGGAATACCTCATCCGTAAGGAAGAAAACATTCGTTTTGCAGAAAAACACGGCGTGCCGTTTGTTGATGCCGATTACGATACCGATAACTGGTTCGAGCGTGCAAAAGGCATGGAGTGGGAGCCCGAGCGCGGCGTCCGCTGCACCATGTGCTTCGATATGCGCTTCGAGCGTACGGCGCTCTACGCGGCGGAAAATGGTTTCAGCGTTATCAGCAGCTCGCTGGGGATCTCTCGCTGGAAGAATATGCAGCAGATCAATGACTGCGGCCAGCGTGCGGCAGCGCGCTATCCGGGGATGGTCTACTGGGACTACAACTGGCGCAAACAGGGCGGCTCATCACGCATGATTGAGATCAGCAAGCGGGAACAGTTTTACCAGCAGGAATATTGCGGCTGCGTGTATTCCCTTCGGGACAGCAACCTGCACCGCAAGTCTCAGGGCCGCCCGCTTATCCGCATTGGCAAACTGTATTACGGCCATGATGAGAACGAAAAATAACGGCCTCTTCTGGTGTAGATATATCCGAAAACCGGCCAATTCCCTCCGAAATTTAGCGTTCCGCCTCTCATCTTTTCAAAGAGAGGCTATCCTTTAACTATCAACAAAAGGAGGCAAAAATGTCTGATTTCGGTACTGATAAAAACACCCAGTTTGCTGAAGACAAAGCAAAAAATAAATTTGATGAACTTTCAGGTTCAGCCCAGCAGCAGTTCGGTGAATTCGTTGATTCACCGAAGCATCAGGTAAAAGGCGCTGCGAAAAAATATGCCGCACAGGCCAGCGATGCTGTCTCTGACGTGACTGAAGCGGTCAGAAATAACCCGCTCACCGGTCTTATCGCCGCGGGTGCGGTCGGTATTGTGCTTGGCCTGTTGCTGGGGCGCAAATAAACAAGGCCCTTCGGGGCTTTATTTTTTAGCTGAACAATCTCACCATGCGGTCTAATTCCTCCTCTTTCACGGCGCGAGAGAGATAATATCCCTGAAAGTTTTTCACACCAAGCTCGACTAATTTTTCAAACTTCTCCTCACTGTCAACGCCCTCTGCAATGCAAGCTGTTCCGGTCATGTCGCTGTAAATCTGTATCGCTTTAATCAGATTATAATCGTTGTCGTTCGCCACAAAATGATCGACGATGTCCCGATCCAGTTTCAGCCCATCAAAATGCACCTGCCTCACGGGGAACATGGCATGATGGCTTGAGAAGCAGTCGTCAAGAAACAGTTTGCACCCCGTTTTACGCAGGTGCCGCATGGTTTCTGGGATGCTTTTATCTTTCGTTACATCAATATCTTCCGCGAATTCAAAGACCAGCTTTTCTGCCCACTGGGGGTTAAGCAGCATGCCGATGGCTTTCCTGGCCATCTCTGGCAGCGCGTTCCCGGACGCCAGGCGAGGCGGTATATTAACGGAAAAATAGAATTTACCGTTATATTTATTAATCCCGGACACGGCGGCGTGGATCACCATAGCCGTAATCTTTAGCCATACTTCATAATTAGCGATATTATTCAGAAAACGGGCTGGCTTGACTATTTTACCGTTCTTATTCCAGCGAATAAGTATCTCAAACCCCACTCCTTTCTTGTCACGATCGGTAATGATCTGGTAGGCGGGGAATATCTCCCTTTTCACCAGCGCATTAAAAACTTCCGCTTCTTTATCCGTGAAGTCCACTCTTTGATTTTGGTTTTTAATCCGCCTTTCCACTTTTACATTGCGCGGTTCATTCAACCATCGCTTGATACAATGTAATTTCTGCAGACCTTCTTTACGATGGGTGTAAACCGTTTTATTAGAAAGCCTCAGTTTGTCGCACAGGTCTTTTATAGACATGCCGCGATAGAAGTTCAATAAAACATCAACCTCTCTTCTTGTCAGCCATTTGAGTTTTTCTGACGAAGAACAGTCCAGATAGTAATCGCGTAATAAGCGCGAGCGGTCCTTAAAGCCATAATTGTGGGTGTGGAAACAGGATATTACATCAGATACGCTGGCTATGCGAATCAATGATAATTGATGACTGTTATTTAGAAGACTACCCAGGGTTCGATACAGCCAGCTGTCCGGTATATCACCATACAGGGTAACACGACGAATAACAGGAAGTGCATTGAGTACGGATGCCAGTCGCGTCAGGCTCTCCAGGAGAGCTACCGTACCTTTTCCCAGGAACACTACGATGTGAGCGTTTTGATGAATAAGGATATTTTCCTTGTCAGGATCAGATAACGCATCTCCATCAAAGTGAATATGCGCAGTCTCTATGCCGTGTTTTTTGAGCAGCAGGTGATATCCCTGAAACGTAAAGCCGCAAGTTGAAATGACAAATCTTTGCTCGTTGCGCGCATCATTCCTGAGAGAAATTTGGTGGGTCATAACCTGCTCCTGGGCACGAAAGCGCCATTATTATTATGAGTATGTAAACCAACAGCGGTGTGTATAATAATTTTACAATACACCATCAGGTTAAGATACTGTTATCAACGCCATGCACTGTAACATCTTTGCGTTAATCACCCTTTTCCACGCATAAATATAACTCTATATTTCTTTTAAAATACCGACCGCAAGCCACTTTTTCTCAGGTATAATGAAAATTCCGAAAAAGAAGGCTGGATACTTCATCTATCGGCTCATCAAATACGAGAAAAATGCTATGGATAATCACATCTCATCCAGGGCCTTGCTACATCGAAGGGATGTTATAAAAAGCAACCCGCGGTTTAGTGAGGCAATATTAGAGCACTACACAATCAATGACGCCATCTACAAAAAACAACCCTTGTTCTACAAGACAATGCTTCAGGAATCACGGTTTAACATTATTCTTTCCATGTGTTGTTTTATATTTGGCAATCAGGCCGAATCCGTCTCAGAGATAAAAGAGTTATGTTCCCGCTATAAAATAGCCAGCCCCAACAGCGTTATTGCGATCATTACGTTACTCAGAACCACGGGACGCATCAGGACCTGGCGCTGTACGGAAGACCGGCGAAAAACGAGAATTGCCCCAACCGAAAAAGGATTGAATGAACTCAAACGCTATATGTCCGGTGCATTTTTACCCGTCAGCATTCTTTACCCGACGTTTAATATTGATGTTAACCTGCTGGATAATGACACATTGAGAAATAATTTCTTCCGCCGCGCGGCAGAATATCTTTTTCGGGGATTAACGTTCAGAAAAGTTTTACCGGAAGTGGGGTTATTTATTGATAAGGATGGAGGCCGCATGATTATGCTGTATCTTTACCTGCAGGCCATAAAAAACAAATCCGCCCACGGCGCGGTTATTCAATACTCCGCCAGCACGCTCGCTAAAGAATTCTTTGTCTCCCGGATCCACGTCAACCGGATTATCAAATCGGCGCATGAGGCAGGTTATCTTAAAGATCGCGGTGACGGTCGCCTGTCGGTGTATCCGGCGTTTTTCGAACTGGTCGAAAACTATGCCGGATTATATTTCGCCTATGTTACTCATTACATTAACGTGGTGCCGAAGGAGCGACGCCACCCAAACAACGTAACGTCAACGGTATAATACAAATGGCGTTCGGTATCCCGAACGCCAATCTTTATCTTTCGCGCAGCGCCTCTTTTGCCTTGTTCAGCGGTTTCAACAGATAATCCAGGATGGTTTTGCTGCCGGTTTTAATATCTACCGTTGCAATCATCCCTGGAAAGACCGGAAAGTCTTTGCCCTGCTTATTGGTCAGGTGGTTACTGTCGGTGCGGATATAGACGCGGTAGTAGTAGACATCTCTTTTCACCTCGTCCTGCAGGGTGTCCGGCGAAATCATGGTCACCTCGCCCTCCAGCCCGCCATAGATGGAGTAGTCATAGGCCGTAATTTTCACCAGTGCTTTCTGGCCGGGGTGGATAAACGCGACATCGCGCGGCGAGATTTTCGCCTCAACCACCATCTGGTCGTCCAGCGGGACCAGGCTCATCAGCTTGCCGTTCGGGGGAATAACGCCGCCCACGGTCGTCACGTCAATATCCTTCACAATCCCACGCACCGGCGCGTTGAAGGTCAGCCGGGTCAGGGAGTCCTCACGCCCTTTCATCACCGAACGCTGGGCTTCAATCTCCGCGTTAGCTTTCGCCAGCTCTTCGCGGGCGCGGACGTAATACTGATTTTTCATCTCGGTGATTTTATTCTCAAGCTCATTTTTTTGACGCTCAAGACGTAACACCTCAACCTTGCTGGCCGCCCCCTGGGTCACCAGCGGACGGGTCAACGACAGCTCGCGCTGCACCAGCTCGGCGCCCTGACGTAAGCCGGCCAGCCCTTTTTCAAGGCTCTCGCGACGGGACTGATAGAGCGCCGTTTCCTGTTTGACCAGCTCAACGTCATCGTCCAGCTCCTCGGGAAACGCGAGTTCCGTGTCGTTAACTTCGGCCTTCAGTCGCGCAGCCGTTGCCAGCGCCGCGTTCAGACGAGACTCGCTCTCCAGCACGCTGGACTCGGTTTTAGTCCGGTCAAGCTGTGCCAGCTGCTGACCGCGCTCAACGATATCGCCTTCGCGAACCAGCAGGCTGTGGATAATCCCCCCTTCCAGGGACTGAATCACCTGCTCATGGGAGGACGGTATCACCTTGCCGCTGCCGGTCGTGACTTCGTCCAGCTGGAACAGGCTCGCCCATGCGATAAACACCGCCAGCAGGGCGAACAGCGACCATGCCACCAGCGAGGATCGCGGCAGGCGCGGCTCTTTCAGACGGCTGTTATAACGGGAGAAATCGTTCATGCCGCACCCTCCTCTGCTACAGCCGCCGGCTTCATGGTCACGGTGCGCTGTGCCGCCTTTTGCGGCGCCAGCCCGTGCTGATGCAGGATCGCGTCGCGCGGGCCGTCCATCACCACCTTGCCGTTTTCCAGCACAATAATGCGGTCGACCAAATCCAGAATCGGCAGGCGATGCGTTGCCACCACCAGCGTCCGGCGCTTGCCCAGCCATTTGTGAAGATGCTGAATAAACTGCTTCTCGCTCATCTCGTCCAGCCAGGCGGTAGGCTCATCCAGCAGCAGGATATTCGGGGCAGTGATCAGCGCGCGCGCCAGCAGCAGCGCCTGACGCTGTCCGCCGGAGAGGCCCGTTCCGCCCTCGTTGATGATGGTGTTCAGCCCCATTTTCTGCTTACGCACGTACTCCAGCGCGCCGCTATTGACCAGCGCCTGATGAATTTCATCGTCGGTGGCAAGCGGGTTCCCCATCAGGATATTGTCCCGCACGGAGCCAAAGAACAGCCGCGCCTGCTGGCTAAGCAGCTGCATGTCACGACGCAGGTCGGCCGGGTCCAGATGATTGAGAGCAATATCGTCCAGCAGAATGCTCCCCTGCTGCGGCTCCTGCATTCCGGCCAGCAAATGCAGCAAGGTGCTTTTCCCCGAACCATTACGCCCGAGCACCGCCACGCGCTCACCGGCGCGAATGTGCAGTTTGCTGATGTTCAGCACGGTGAGTTTCTCTTCTTCGTCATAGTAGAAGCCGACGTCTTCCAGCCGGTAATCCCCGCGCAGGTGCGCTTTATGCACCTTCTTGCCGTGCTGGGGATCGTCAATCGGGCGCTGCATCAGGTCGTCCAGCCCCTTGCGGGCCACTTTTGCCGACTGCCAGCGCGAGAGCACGCCAGAGATCTGCGACAGCGGCGCGATGGTACGCGATGCCAGAATCGAGGTTCCCACCAGCGCACCGGTGGTCATGTCGCCGCTGATGACCAGGTAACAGCCCACCAGCAGGACTACCGCATAGACGATGGACTGCACCTCCTGGGTCCAGGTCAACAGCAGCCCCGTCAGCCAGCGCTGCTTCATGCCGACGCTGGCGGCCACGTCGTTGGTGTTGTTCCACTGGTTCTGGAAACGCTGCTCGGCGCGCATCAGCTTGATGTCTTCAATACCTTGCACCGCCTCCACCAGCGTCGCGTTACGAATGGCGGATTCACGCATCCCTTCGCTGGAGAGTTTCCCCAGCGGGCGCTGCACCAGCAGGCCCGGAATAAGCAGCAGCGGCACGGCGAGCAGGACCACCAGCACCAGTGGGCCGCCAATCATCCACAGAATAAAGACGAACAGCAGGAAGAACGGCAGATCGGAGATCGCCGCAATGGTGGTCGAGGTGATGAGCTCGCGCACCGACTCCAGCTCGCGGATCTGGGCGATAAACGATCCGGTTGATTTGGAGCGCGCCCCGTTTTTAATCCGCAGCGCGTGGGCAAAGACGCGTTCTGAGATGCGCAGGTCGGCGCGTTTCCCCACCACGTCCGAAATATGCACGCGCAGCATGCGCATGATGAATTCAAACACGATGGCTAGCATGACGCCGCCAAACAGTACCCACAGCGTGGCCTCCGACTGCGACGGCACCACCCTGTCGTACACCTGCATGGAGAAGACCATGCCGGAGAGCGCCAGCACGTTAGCGACCAGCGCCACCAGCATGATGTCGCTGTAGCGGCGCCAGTCCTTCAGCGCCAGCTGCCAGAACCAGTTTTTCTCATACGGTTTGATGTAGTCGTCCACGCGGGCATCCGGCGTGGACTCAAGCGGGCGCAGTACCAGCAGCGTTTTCAACCGTGAGCCGAGCGCGTCCCGCGTTAGCGTCGTCTCCAGCCCGCCGTCGCCGCTGAACTGCAGGCTGACGTTGCCTTCGTTGTCCATGCGGTTAATGACCGCGATTTGACCGCCAGTGAATTCCGCCAGCAGCGGCAGGCGCCACGGATCGAGAGATGTTGCATCCGTCGCCACGCGCATTCCCAGCCCTAGCTGGCGCGCCATCTCCTCCAGCACCAGCTGGCGCGGAGACTGACTTTCATGGTTAATCGTGACCCGAACGTGCTCCACCGAAAAGTCCAGCCGGTAGTGCTTCGCGATGATGAGCATGCCCTGCAGCCAGGGTTCGTACTGTGGATGTGTCTTCATAATCTCCGGGTTAACGCCATTCGTGTAAAGAAACGCCAAAAGGCCGCGAGGATTGCTCCCCGCGGCGTTGGTTTACGCAATTAACAGCTGATGATTCGCCAGCAGCGTCGCCAGGTCCGTCTGCACGCCGTTCAGCGTCACCAGGGTGGTTGGCGAGAACTGGCCGCCGGTACCGTCCAGATCCACCTGGATTTCGGTATTGCTGCCGTTCTGCACCACACGGACGTAATCGGTGATGTTGCCCGCGCTGCTGTCCAGCGTGGCCACGCCGTTCACGTAGCTCGCCGAGCCCGTGCCGGTATAGCCGCTGCCAGAGAGCAGATCGCGCAGGTCAATACGATCCGTGTCCGCGGTCCCTTCCCAGGTGCCGACGGTGAAGCCGTTCACCACGTCGTGACCGTTACCGCCCGTCGCGTCCGACGCGTTGATCAGCTTGTAGAGCAACGTATCGTGACCGCCGCTGCCGATATTGAAGGTGTCGTTCCCGCCTCGGCCTTCGAACTGGTTATCACCGCTGTTGCCGGTAATGACGTCGTCGAAGTTCGAGCCGTTGATGCCCTCAATGTTGAGCAGTCGTGACGTACCGAACCCGGTGTCCTGCGCGGTAGAGAGACGCAAATCAACGGTTACGCCGGAGGTCGCATTGCGGTAATCCACCACGTCCATCCCGCCGGTGTTGCTCCAGGTGTCGTAGTCAGAATGGGTATTCCAGCCGCCGGAGCCGTTGTAGGTATAGGTGCCATCCTCTGCGATAAAGGTGTCGTTATACCCGGTCCCGGTGAGGGTCCCGCTGTGGCCGCCGGTGGCCGCTTCGGCCGTCAGGACGTAGCCCTCTTTGCCGTTGCCCGCTTCCAGACCGCTCCAGGTGACGTTATCCGACACGCCGTTGGTGATCTTCAGGATCTCGGCCGAATAGGTTTCATTCGGATCCAGCCCGTAGAAGCTCACCAGCGCAGAGGTATCGTTCGAACCAATACCAGACTGGGCGTTGATGATCTGCGAAGCCACCAACACACCCGCGGCGTTGTACAGATTGACCGTGTTGCCGTAGAAGGCGTTGATGCCCTCGCTGTCGACAATGTGCAGGTGCATCGCGGTACCGTCAGCAATTTTGGCGCTGTTTTGCACCAGCATCACCTTGCCGTTCTGCTGTGACACCAGTAGATCCTTCGCGCCGTCCCAGTTGTAGTCCACTGCCGCCACGCCGGTGGCGTAAGCCAGGCCAGTTTTAAGCTGGCTGGCGGTCCAGCTGGAACCGTAGCCGTTGTTGGTGAACAGCGTCGCCGTCTGTGAACCGCCGTAGGTGCTGAGCTTGATGATGTCCATCTGCCCGTCCCCGTTCCAGTCCACCGCCACCGAGAGATACCCCGCCGTGGCGTTAGAGGCTTCCACCGCGCTCTTGGTGGTCGAGAGCTTCCCGGTACCGTCGTTGTAGTAGATCACCCCGCCGTTGTTGTTGTAGCCGCTGCCCAGGTACAGATCCATGTAGCCATCGCCGTTGAAATCCGCCCACGTCATGGACGCCGCCGTGGTGGTATTCGCGGCGTTTACCACAAACACGTTGGTCAGGTTCTGGCCGATGGAGAGCGTGCCGTTGCCGTTGTTGTTGATCACGGTTAACGAGTACGCGCCACTGCGGTTGGTGTGCTGGACAATATCCACCGTACCGTCGTTGTTCAGGTCAACGCCGGAGATTTCACGCCCGGAGTCGAACTGACCGTAGAAACCGCCCTCCCCGCCGGTGCCGTCCGGCGACAGGACGCCGTTGTTGTTCACCAGGTAGGTCAGAGAGTCCATACCGGCATCGCCGTACGCCAGATCCAGATAGCCATCGCCGGTTTTATCGTACGCAATCACGCCGCCGTACCAGATGGTGGTCCCCATCGCCAGCTGGCTGGCGTTATAGGTGCTGCCATCGTAGGTCCACATCACCTGAGTAGACCCGGCATAGGTATTCTCGGTCGCGAAGATATCCTGCGTGCCGTTACGGTCAAAGTCGGCGGCGGTCTGGCTCACCACGTAGTAGCCGCGGGTGTTGGTCAGCGTATTGCCGGCATAGGTCGAGCTATCGCTGCTGGAGTAAGCCTGAGTGTTCGCAATGATATTCCACAGACCGCTGCTGTTCATGCCGAAGGTCATGGTGGAGTTGTTGCTGTTCCCCGCCGTGGTCGCCCAGTCGGTATTCACCGTGGTGGTATCAATCACCAGGCTGCCGGTCGCCGTACCGGTGGTATTGCCGTTACCCGCGCTGCTCTTCACCTGCGCCGTCACGCTGTAGCCCGCCACGCTCAGGGCATCGCCGTCCGGGATCTGCAGGTACCAGGTATTGTGATCCGGGTCGACTACCACGGCCCCCCCCGTCTGGGAGGTGTAGGTTTTCCCGTTCACCGTCACCACCAGATACTCGCCGTTCACCAGGTCGGCGGAGACGGTACCGCTGACGATTGGGGTGGTATCTGACGTGGTCTGGGCGGTAATCGCCGCCGTGGTGGTCGGGATACTGGTATCAACGTTCAGCACGAAGCCGTCCGATTCCGTGTAGTTACCGGCTTTGTCGGTCACGCGCACGATGTACGTGTGGTTGCCATCGCTCAGGCCGTTATCCTGGAAGGACCAGCTTGCGCTGCCGTTCATGGTCACCTGACCGAGCAGAACGCCGTCGCGGTATAGCTGGACGATCTCGCCGTCTTCAGGGGCGCGGTTGAGCGTACCGTTGATCAGCGGTGCGTTATCGTCCGTGGCCACCGTGCTGCCGAAGGTGCCCTGACGCTCGCCTTCACCGTCGGTATAGCTCACTACCGTGCCTACCGTAGCTGGCGGCGTGGTGTCCACCGTCACCACCTGAGAGGCGGTGGAGCCGACGTTGCCCGCCTGGTCGATAATCCGCACCTGCCAGGTGTAGTCTCCGTCAGGCAGAACGCGGGTATCGGTGTAGCTCCAGCGCTGGTTGGTGACCGTGGCGTCAACCCAGGTGTTTCCGCCGTCGAGGCTGATCTGCACCCGTTCGTCGCTCGCCAGCGCGCTGCCCAGCGAGCCGTTGATGGTCAGGGTGGTGTCCATAGTGATGAAATCACTCCCGGACTGCCCGGTATCATCGCTGATGCTGTCGATGGTGATGCCGTACTGCGGCGCCTGGGTATCCACCGTCACGGTCTGGGTGGTAGTGGCACCGACGTTGCCCGCCTGATCGACTACCCGCACCTGATAGCTGTAATCCCCGTCGGCCAGGGTGCGCGTGTCGTTATAGCGCCACTGGGTACCGCTTACCGTGGCATAAACCCAGGTGCTGCCGCCGTCCATGCTCACCTGCACGTACTCACCCGCCCCTAACTCTGCGCCAAGCGTGCCATGCAGCGTGTACGAGGTCGAACTGGTCAGGAAGTCGTTATTGTCGAAGCCAGTATCCACGGTGATGTTATCCACCGTCACCGTAATCGCCGCATCCGGGGCGACCGTATCGACGGTCACCTGCTGATGGGCGCTGGCGCCCACGTTGCCCGCCGCATCCACCACGCGCACGTAGTAGTCATAGGTCTGGTTACCCAGCGTACGTCCGTCCACGTAGTACCAGCTGTTGCCGGTGACAATCACGTTCTGCCAGGTGACGCCGCCGTCGATGCTGATCTGGGCATACTCGCCGTCGGCCAGCGTCGCGCCGAGCGAGCCGTGCAGCGTCAGTGACGTATCGTTGGTGATAAAGTCGCTGCTGCTCAGGCCGGTATCGTCGCTGATGCTGTCGATAGCGATCGTTTTGCTGGCGTCCGGCGCAACCGTATCAATCGTCACGACCTGGCTGGCGGTGGCGCTGATGTTGCCCGCGTCGTCAATCACGCGCAGCTGGTAGTTGTAATCCCCGTCGGCCAGCGTACGACCGTCCACGTAGGTCCAGGTCAGGCCGCTCACGCTGACGTCGGTCCAGGTGACGCCGCCGTCGAGGCTGATCTGCGCGTGGTCGCCGCTGCCCAGCGCCGCGCCGAGCGTCCCTTTCAGGCTGATCTGGTTGTCGCTGGTGATAAAGTCGCTGCCGGACAGGCCTGTATCCTGGGTGACGGAATCCACGGTAATGGTCGTTGCCGCAGGCTTCGTCAGGTCAATCACCACGTCCTGGCTGTCCGTTGCCCCCACGTTGCCCGCGCTATCGATCACCCGCACCTGGTACTGATACGTACCGTCCGTCAGGGTGCGGCCATCGGTGTAGCGCCACGTGGTGCCGGTCACTGTCAGGTCAATCCAGGTGGTGCCGCCGTCGAGGCTGATCTGCGCCTTCTCGTTATTGCCGAGCTGCGCGGTCAGGGAGCCGTTGACCACTACCTGCTTATCGTTGGTGATGAAATCCGTCGCGCTCAGGCCGGTGTCGTTTTGCAGCGAATCAATGCTGATGCCCATCGACGGCGCGGTGAGATCGACGGTGACGGTGTGGTTATCGCTGGCGCTGTTGCCGATGGCGTTGCTGACCTGCGCCTTAATCACGTACGAACCGCCGTCTGCCAGGGCGGTGACGTCTGCGCTGCCCACCGTGTAGCTCCAGGTACCGTCATTCTGCACGGTCGCCGCGTAGGTTTTGCCGTTCAGGGTGATGGTCACCGTCTGGCCCGCAGGCGCGTCGGTGGTGCCGCTGACGACCAGCGGCGTGCCGTGTTCGGCCGCGTTGACGATATCGTCCTGCGCAAAGGTGTTAATGGTGATGGTTGGGACATCGCCATTCAGCGTCACGTCATGCGTTGCGCTACCCGGGTTGCCCGCCCTGTCGCTTACCGACGCGGTAATGGTGTAATCCCCGTCGCTCAGGCCGAGGAAATCACGCCCCGGCACGAAGACCGACCACGTTCCGTCCGCCCCGACGGTCGCCTGATAGCTGTGCCCGCTGAAGGAAACGGTCACCGTCTGGCCCTGTTCTGCCGTGGTGGTGCCGCGGATGGTCTGGCCCGCCAGCTGCTCCGCGTTGTTGACGATATCGTCATCCGCCACGGTGCTGATGGTCACGGTCGGCGCAGCGGTATCCACCGTTAAGGTGTGCGTGGTCTGGCCGCCGTTACCGGCTATGTCGTTGACCGACGCGGTGACCGTCAGCGCCCCCTGGCTCAGGATAGCCAGATCTGCCGCCGGCACATCGAGCGTCCAGGTGCCGTCGCTGCCCACAAGCGCAGTGTAGGTTTTGCCGCCCAGCGTCACGGTGACGGTCTGGCCCGCCTCCGCGCTGGTCGACCCGTGTACCGTCAGCGGCTGCTGCGCTTCCAGCGCGTTCAGCATGTCGTCACCCGACAGCGTCGCAATGCTCACGACAGGCGCGGTGGTATCCACGCTGATGCCGTGCGTCGCCGAGGCGCTGTTGCCCGCGCTGTCCTGCGCCGACACGGATACCTGATAGCTCGCGCCATCGGCCAGGGCACCCACGTCTGCGGCCGGAACGGTGGTCGTCCAGCTGCCGTCGTTCTGGATGGTGGCCGTATAGGTCTTGCCGTTCAGCGTCACGGTGACCTGCGTCCCGCTGGCGAACTGGGCGCTGGAGCCGTTAATCACCAGCGCACTACCCGCTTCTGTCGCGTTGATGACGTCGTCACCGCTGAGGGTATTCACCGTCAGCGCCACGGAAGCCGTGTTCACCACCACGTCGTGAGTCTGGGTGCTGCTGTTGCCCGCGCTGTCGGTAATGGTCGCGCTAATGGTCACGGTGCCGTCGGTCAGGGCAGAAATCACGCTGGCCGGAACGCCCACGCTCCAGTTGCCGCTGGCGTCAACGGTGGTGGTGTACTGGTTCGAACCGATGGTGATGACCAGCTTATCGCCGACGCTCGCGCCGGTTGCCGTGCCGCTCACGATCTGCGCCTGCCCGTGCTCCACGCTGTTGATGACGTCATCGCCCGCCACGACGTTAAAGCTGACGGACGGCGGTGTGGTATCAAGCGTAATCGCTTTGCCCGCGCTGCCCGGGTTACCCGCGGCGTCGCTCACGCTGACCTGCACGGTGTAGCCGTTATCGGCCAGTGCGGAGAGGTCAGTGCCCGGTACGTTGACGCTCCAGATACCGCCCTGCTGCACCTGAGCGGTATAGCTCTTGCCGCCCAGCGTCACGGTGACCGTCTGCCCGGCTTCCGCCGTGGTGGTGCCGGAGATGGCCACGCCCGCAGCCGCTTCGCTGCCGTTAATCACGTTATCACCTGCCACCGTATCAATCGTCACGGTCGGCGCGGTCGCGTCCACGCTGTACTCGCGGCCTGCCGTCGCGCTGTTGCCGTGCACGTTGGTGACGCTCACCTCCACGCTGGCGTCGCCGTCCTTCAGGCCCGCGAGATCCGCGGAAGGCACGGTGGCCGTCCAGTTGCCGTCGGCATCCACTTTCGCGGTGTAGGTTTTGCCGCCGAAGGCGATTGTGACGGTCTGGTTTTCCTCCACGTTCGAGGTGCTGCCCGAGAGCACCAGATCCGCGCCTTTCTCCGCCGCGTTAATCACGTCGTCGGTGGCGATCGCATCGATGCTGATAGCCACGGCCGCCAGATCGACGGTGACGTCGTGACTGATGGAGACCGGGTTGCCCGCGCTGCTCTGACCTGCCACGGTGACGGTCACCGCGCCTGCTGCCAGGGCACCCACGTCTGCGGCCGGGATCGCCGCGCTCCAGGTACCGTTCGCCAGCACGGAGGCCGCATAGGTTTTGCCGTTAACGGTCACGGTGAGCGTGGTGCCCGCCGCCAGCCCGTCGCTGGAGCCGGTGACGATCAGGTTCTGTCCGTGCTCGATGCTGTTGATCACATCATCGCCCGCCACGGTATTGATACGCAGACCCGGCAGGCTGGCGTCTATAACGATTTCGCGCTCGCCCGCGCCGGTATTGCCGTGGCCGTTGGTGACGGTCGCCGACACGGTCAAATCGCCGTTGCCCAGCGCCGTCAGGACGGACTCCGGCACGCTCACGGACCAGGTCAGATCGCTCTGCACCGTCGCGGTGTAGCTGTTGCCGCCGATGTTCACCGTCACCGTGTTACCGGCTTCCGCGTTCGCCACCTTACCGGTGATGGTCTGGCCTGCCGCCACTTCTGCCGCGTTGATGACGTTATCACCCGCCACGGTGTTGATGGTGACGGTCGGCAGCGCGGTGTCGACCAGCAGGTTCGCCGTATTGCTGACGCTATTGCCCACGCCGTTGGTCGCGGCTGCGCTCAGGGTGTAATTCGCTTCGCCCAGACCCGCCAGATCCGCCGCCGGAACCGTCAGGCTCCAGGTGCCGTCCGCAGCGGTCGTTGCGGTGTAGTTTTTACCGTTGAGGGTCACGGTCACCAGGGTGCCTTGCGCCAGGTTGGCGCTGGTGCCGCTGACGTTTAGTTCCTGACCTTTTTCCACCGCGTTCAGGACGTTATCGCCGCTGATGGCGTTAAAGCCCACGGACGGCAGCCCGGTGTCCACGGTGACGTTATGGTTGCCGCTGCCGGTGTTGCCCGCCGCGTCGGTAACAGATGCAGTGACGGTCACGGTGCCGTCGCTGAGACCGGAAATCACGCTGGCCGGAACGCCCACGCTCCAGTTCCCCGCCGCGTCCAGCACGGTAGTGTACGTCTGGCCGCCAATCGTGACGGTGACCTTATCGCCCGCTGCTGCGCCGGTGGCGGTGCCGCTGATAATCTGCGCCTGACCGTGCTCGGCGACGTTAATCACGTCGTCGCCCGCCACGGCGTTGATGGTGACCGCAGGTACGGTCACGTCCACCGTCAGGTTATGGTTTACGGATGCCGGGTTGCCCGCCTTGTCGCTTACGCTCGCGGTCACGGTAAGGCTGCCGTCGCTGAGCGACGCCAGATCCGCTGCCGGAACGTTCAGCGTCCAGCTGCCGTCCGCGCTGACGGTTGTGGTGTAGTCCTTGCCGTTCAGCGACACGGTCACGGTCTGGCCCGCTTCGGCGGTGCTGGTGCCGGAAACCGTCAGGTCAGACTGCGCTTCCGTGGCGTTCAGGATGTCGTCAGTCGCAATAGTATTAATGGTGACGGATGGCGCGGTGGCATCCACGCTGTACTCGCGGCCCGCCGAGGCGCTGTTGCCGTTCACGTTGGTGACGCTCACCTGCAGGCTGGCGTCGCCGTCCTTCAGGCCCGCCAGATCCGCAGCCGGTACGGTATAGGTCCAGTTGCCGTCTGCTTCTACGGTAGTGGTGTAGATTTTACCGTTCAGGCTCAGGGTGACGGTCTGCCCGGCTTCCACGTTGGTGGTCGCGCCGGACAGCACCAGATCCACCCCTTTCTCCGCCGCGTTGATCACGTCGTCGGTGGCAATGGCGTTGATGCTGATGGCAACGGTAGCCAGATCGACGGTCACGTCGTGGCTGATGGTAATCGGGTTACCCGCCGCGCTGTCGCCGGTGACGCTGATTTTCACGGTGCCTTCCGGCCACGCGCTCACGTCCGCAGACGGAACCGCCGCGCTCCAGGTGCCGTCCGCCAGCACCGTCGCCGCATAGTCTTTGCCGTTCACGGTAACGGTCAGCGCCGTGCCCGCCGCCAGCCCATCGCTGGAGCCGGTGACGATCAGGTTCTGCGCATGCTCAATGCTGTTGACCACGTCGTCGCCCGCCACGGTGTTCACGCGCAGGCCCGGCAGGTTAGCGTCGATCGCGATCTCACGCTCGCCGCTGCCGGTGTTGCCGTGGCCGTTGGTGACGGTTGCCGTCACGCTCAGGCTGCCGTTGCCGAGTGCGGTCAGCACATCAGACGGCACGTTCACGGACCAGCTCAGATCGTTCTGCACCGTTGCGGTATAGCTGTCGCCGCCAATGGTCACGGTTACGGTGTTGCCCGCTTCGGCATTCGCCACGGTACCGCTCAGGGTCTGGCCTGCCGCCACTTCCGCCGCGTTGATAACGTTATCGCCCGCCACGGTGTTGATGGTGACGGTCGGCAGCGCGGTGTCGACCAGCAGGTTCGCAGCGCTGCTCACGCTGTTGCCCACCCCGTTGGTGGCGGTCGCATTGAGGGTGTAACTTGCCTGACCGAGACCGGCCAGATCCGCAGCCGGAACCGTCAGGCTCCAGGTGCCGTCCGCCGCCGTCGTCGCGGTGTAGTTTTTGCCGTTGAGGGTCACGGTCACCACGGTGCCTTGCGCCAGGTTGGCGCTGGTGCCGCTGACGCTCAGATACTGACCTTTTTCCACCGCATTCAGAACGTTATCGCCGCTGATGGCGTTAAAGCCCACGGACGGCAGCCCGGTATCGACGGTCACGTTATGGGTGCCGCTGCCGGTGTTGCCCGCCGCGTCGGTAACAGACGCAGTGACGGTCACGGTGCCGTCGCTGAGGCCGGAAATCACGCTGGCCGGGACGCCCACGCTCCAGTTACCCGCCGCGTCCAGTATGGTGGTGTAAGTCTGGCCGCCGATGGTAACGGTGACCTTATCGCCCGCTGCCGCGCCGATGGCGGTGCCGCTGATAATCTGCGCCTGACCGTGTTCGGCGACGTTAATCACGTCGTCGCCCGCCACGGCGTTGATGGTGACTGCAGGGACGGTCACGTCCACCGTCAGGTTATGGTTTACGGATGCCGGGTTGCCCGCCTTGTCGCTCACGCTCGCGGTAACGGTGACGCTGCCGTCATTAAGCGCCGCCAGATCCGCCGCCGGAACGTTCAGCGTCCAGCTGCCGTCCGCGCCGACGGTTGTGGTGTAGTCCTTGCCGTTCAGCGTCACGGTCACGGTCTGGCCCGCTTCGGCGGTGCTGCTGCCGGAAATCGCCAGGTCAGACTGCGCTTCCGTGGCGTTCAGAATGTCGTCGGTCGCAATCGTATTGATGGTGACGGACGGCGCGGTGGCATCCACGCTGTACTCGCGGCCCGCAGAGGCGCTGTTGCCGTTGACGTTGGTAACGCTCACCTGCACGCTGGCGTCACCGTCCTTCAGGCCCGCCAGATCCGCAGCCGGCACCGTGGCGGTCCACTTACCCGCCGCGTCCACCGTGGCGGTGTAGTTCTTGCCGCCGAAGGTGATGGTGACGGTTTGATTTTCTTCCACGTTCGAAGTGGTGCCGGAGAGCACCAGATCCGCGCCCTTCTCGGCGGCGTTAATCACGTCATCGGTGGCAATGGCGTCGATGCTGATGGCGACGTTCGCCAGATCCACCGTCACATCGTGGCTGATGGAAACCGGGTTACCGGCGCTGCTCTGGCCCGCAACGGTCACGGTAACCGTGCCAGCGGCCAGCGCACCCACGTCCGCCGCCGGGATTGCGGTGCTCCAGGTGCCGTCCGCCAGCACGGTCGCCGGATAGGTTTTGCCGTTTACGGTCACGGTCAGCGCCGTGCCTGCGCTCAGGCCATTGCTGGAACCGGTAATAATCAGGTTCTGTCCGTGCTCGATGCTGTTGATCACGTCGTCGCCCGCCACGGTGTCCACGCGCAGGCCCGGCAGGCTGGCGTCTATCGCGATCTCACGCTCGCCGCTGCCGCTGTTGCCCACGCCGTTCGTCACACTGGCGGTTACAGTCAGATCGCCGTTGCCCAGCGCCGTCAGGACCGATTCCGGTACATCGACGGACCAGGTCAGATCGCTCTGCACCGTTGCGGTGTAGCTGTTGCCGCCAATCGTTACGGTCACGGTGTTGCCCGCCTCGGCATTCACCACCTTACCGCTAATGGTCTGGCCGGCAGCCAGCTCCGCCGCGTTGATGACGTCATCGCCTGCCACGGTGTTGATCGTGACGCCCGGCAGAACGGACTCCACGTTGACGGTGTGCGAGGTGCTGGTGCCGTTGCCGACGCTGTCCGTTGCGGAGGCAGTGACGGTGTAAAGCGCTTCACCCAGTTGCCCCACTTCGCTCGCCGGAACCGTCGTGGACCATTGGCCATTGGCCTTAACCGTGGCGCTGTAGGCTTTGCCGTTGAGCATCACGGTCACCACCGCGCCCGCCGCCAGTCCGGAAGCCGTACCGGTGATGGTCAGATCCTGCGTTTTCTCGCTGCTGTTGATCACATCGTCACCGGAGACGGTGTCGATGGTCAGCACTGGCGCGCTCAGGTTGACTTCCACCTCGCGCGTCGCGCTGTTGCTGTTTCCGGCTTTGTCGGTCAGCGCCGCGGTGATGGTGTAATCCCCGGCGGTCAGGGCACCGACGTCCGCCGCAGGCACGCCCACGCTCCAGTTGCCGGACGCATCCAGCGTCGCCGTGTAATCTTTGTTATTGATGGTGACGGTCACCACGTCGCCCGCCGCCGCGCCGGTCACTGAGCCGGTAACGATCAGAGCCTGCCCGTGCTCGGCGCTGTTGATCACGTCGTCATCGGAAACGGTGTTGATGGTCAGCTGTGGCACGGTGGTATCGACCAGCACATCGCGAGCCGCGGAGGCCGGGTTGCCCGCTTTGTCGGATACGGCGGCGCTGACGGTATAGTTCCCGTCGGTAATCGCGCCCAGATCCGCAGAAGGCACGGTCACGCTCCAGCTGCCGTTTGCCTGCACGGTGGTGGTGTAATCCACGCCGTTCAGCGTGACGGTCACGGTCTGGCCCGCTTCGGCGTTAGAGACACCGTTGACGACCAGATCCTGCTGCGCTTCGGCGGCATTGATGATGTTGTTGTCGCTGACGATTTCGATGGAGACCGTCGGCGCGGTGGCGTCCACGCCGTACTCGCGTCCCGCCGAGGCGCTGTTGCCGTTCACGTTGGTGACGCTCACCTGCACGCTGGCGTCGCCATCCTTCAGGCCAGCCAGATCCGCCGACGGCACGGTCGCCGTCCAGTTGCCGCTGGCATCCACTTTCGCCGTGTAGGACTTGCCGCCGAACGTGATGTAAACCGTCTGGTTCTCTTCCACGTTGCTGGTGGAACCTGAAAGCACCAGATCTGCGCCTTTTTCTGCCGCATTAATCACGTCGTCGGTCGCAATCGCGTCAATGCTGATAGCAACCGTCGCCAGATCGACCTTCACGTCGTGGCTGATGGAGACCGGGTTGCCTGCCGCGCTATTTCCCTCGACCTTCACGGTGACCGTGCCTGCGCCGAGCGCGCTGACGTCTGCCGCCGGAATGGCCGCCGTCCAGGTACCGTCTGCCAGCACCGTGGCCGCGTAGGTTTTGCCGTTGACGATCACGCTCAGCGCCGCGCCCGCTGCCAGGCCGTCGCTGGAGCCGGTAATAATCAGGTTCTGCGCATGCTCAATGCTGTTAATCACGTCGTCGCCCGCCACGGTATCGACGCGCAGGCCCGGCAGATTGGCGTCGATGGTGATGTCGCGCTCGCCGAAGCCGGTGTTGCCGTGGCCGTTAGTGACGCTGGCTGATACCGTCAGATCGCCGTTACCGATAGCGGTTAAGACCGCCGAAGGCACGTTGACCGACCAGCTCAGATCGTCCTGAACCGTCGCGGTATACGTATTGCCGCCGATTGAAAGGGTGACAGTGTCACCGCTCGCCGCGCCGCTCACCTTCCCGCTCAGGGTTTGTCCGGAAGCGACTTCCGCCGCGTTAATCACGTCATCGATGGCGATTGCGTTAATGGTGACCTGCGGCAACGCGCTGTCGACCAGCACGCTATGGCTGGCGTTCGCGCCGTTGCCTGCGCTATCGGTCACGCTTGCCGTGACGGTATAGCTCGCTTCGCCCAGCGCAGAGACGTTCGCCGCCGGAACGGTCACGCTCCAGCCGCCGCTGGCGTTGGTGGTCGCGGCGTAGCTGATGCCGTTCAGGATCACCGTGATGGCTGTACCTTCCGGCTGGTTGCTGGTGCCCGAAATCAGCAGATCCTGGCCTTTCTCGACCGCGTTAATCACGTCGTCAAGCGCCAGGGTATTGATGGCAATCTCCGGCGCGGCCAGGGAGACGTCAAATTCATGCGTGGCGGTGGTGCTGTTACCCGCTTTGTCAGTGAGGGTCGCGGTAATCGTCTGGTCGCCGTTAGCCAGCGCGCCCACGTCTGCCGCCGGAACGCCCACGCTCCAGCTTCCGGACGCGTCCAGCATCGCGGTGTAGTCTTTGCCGTTCAGGGTGACGGTAATGACGTCACCCGCCTGCGCGCCCGTGACCTTGCCAGAGACGATCAGCGCCTGGCCGTGCTCGGCAATATTCACAATGTCGTCGCCCGCGACGATGTTGAAACTAATCTGCGGTACGGTGGTATCCACCAGCACGGAGGCATCCGCGCTGGCCGGGTTGCCGGCTTTGTCGGATACGGAAGCCGTGACCGTGGCGTTACCGTCGGTAATGCCCGCCAGATCGGCTGCCGGCACGTCCAGCGTCCAGCTACCGTCAGCCTGCACCTGCGTGGTGTACTGGTTGCCGTTGAAGGTTACGGTAACCGTCTGGCCTGCTTCGGCAGTGGACGTCCCGCTCAGGGTCAGATCCTGCGCTGCCTCAGCCGCATTCAGCATGTTGTCGCCGCTGATGGTATTGATGGTCACCGTTGGCGCGGCGGTATCGACGCTGAACTCCTGCGCAGACGACGCCGCGTTGCCGTTCAGATTGCTCACGCTGACCTTCACGCTGGCGTCGCCGTCCTTCAGGCCGCTCAAATCGGCTGCCGGTACGGTGTACGTCCAGTCGCCGTTGGCGTTCACCGTCGTGGTGTAGGTTTTACCCGCAAAGGTGATGGTGACGGTCTGGCCCGCTTCTACGTTCGCGGAGGAGCCGGAAAGCACCAGATCCTGACCTTTTTCTGCCGCGTTGAGCACGTTGTCCGCGGTCACGCTGTTGATGCTGACGGCGACCGGCGCGAGATCGACGTCCACGATGGCGCCGATAGTCACCGGGTTGCCGGAAGGATCCTGCGCGCTTGCCTTGATATCCAGCGAACCGTCCGCCCACTGGGACACGTCCGCTGCCGGAACCGCCGCCTGCCAGGTACCGTCCGCCAGTACGGTTGCGGAATAGATCTTGCCGTTAATGGTCACCGTGACGGTGCTGCCCGCTGCCAGATCGGTGCTTGAACCGGAAACAATCAGGTTCTGAGCGTGCTCAATGACGTTAATGACGTCATCACCCGCCACGGTATCAATACGCAGGCCCGGCAGTTGGGCGTCGATGGTGAAGTCCAGCGAAGACGAACCGGTATTACCGTGCGCGTTGGTAACGCTGGCCGATACGGTCAGTTCGCCGTTGCCGAGCGCGGTTAACTGGCTCTCGGTTAACGGCAGGCTCCATGAGAGATCGTCCTGCACGGTAGCGGTGTATGTCTGCCCGCCGAGGATAATCGTGACGGTATCGCCCGATGCCGCGTTAGAGACCTTCCCGGTCAGGGTTTGCCCTGCGGTGACTTCCGCCGCGTTGACGATATTGTCGGTCGCGAAAGTGTTGATAGTGACGACCGGCAACGCGCTGTCCACCAGCACATCGTGCGAGGTTGAGGCGCTGTTGCCCACATTATCGGTAACGCTCGCCGTCACGGTGTAATTGGCTTCGCCCAGCGCGCTCACCGCAGAGGCGGGCACGGTGACGCTCCAGCTGCCGCTGGCGTTAGTGGTGGTGGTGTAGTTGATACCGTTCAGGTTTACGGTGATGGTGGTCCCTTCCGGCTGGTTGCTGGTACCGGAAAGCAGCAGATCTTTGCCCTTCTCTGCCGCATTGATCACGTCATCTACGGCCAGGGTGTTAATACCGATAACAGGCGTCACGGTATTCACCACCACATCCAGAGAACTGCTGCCGGTGTTGCCGGACCGATCGGTCACGGAGACGTTAATGGTCCATGTGCCGTCCGTCAGCCCCTGAACGACGGATGCAGGCAGGCCGAGGCTCCAGTTGCCCGCCGCGTCCACCGCGGTGGTGTAGTCCACGTTATTAATAGTGATGGTGACCAAATCGCCCGCCGCAGCGCCAGTGACGGAGCCGCTCAGGATCTGCGCCTGAGAATGGGCCAGCTGGTTAACGGTGTTGGTGTCGGTGACAAAGTCATTAATGGTCACCTGCGGCACGGTGGCATCCACCAGACCAACGCGGTCCGCACTGCTGCTGTTACCTGCCACGTCGCTGACGGAGGCCGTCACGGTGACAGTGCCGTCTGCCAGCGCGCCAACGTCGGCGGCAGGCACGTTCAGCGTCCAGGTGCCGTCAGCTTGCACGGTAGTTTGATAGTTTTTGCCGTTCAGCGTCACGGTGACCGTCTGGCCCGCTTCAGCGGTTGTGCTGCCGCTGAGCACCAGATCCTGCTGCGCTTCTGCCGCATTGATGATGTTGTCGTCGGTCAGATTATCGAGCGTAATGGTCGGCGGCTGCGTATCGACGGTCACCACGCGTGAGGCGTCCGCGCTGTTGCCGCTGACGTTGGTCACGCTGACGCTTACCTGCGCCCGCCCGTCAATCAGCGTTTCCATGGCGTGCGCCGGGACGGTCAGGCTCCAGGAGCCATCCTGCTGCACCTGCGCGGTAAAAGTCTGGTCGGCAAATTTCACCACCACGGTTTGCCCTGCCTCCACGCCCTGCGTCTGGCCGGAAAGGGTTAAATCGCTCCCTTTTTCTGCCGCGTTCAGCAGGTCATCGCCGGAGACGGTATCAATGGTGACCGCCACGGCGTTGAGATCGAGTTCAATCGGGTGTTCAGCCGCAACGGTGTTGCCCCAGGCATCTTCCGCGCTGACGCTGACCGTCATACCTCCGGCCGTCCAGGCCTGCAGATCCGCAGCAGGAACGCCAATGCTCCAGCCGCCGCTGGCGGTCACCACGGCCTGATAGTCGACGTTGTTGATGGTGACGACAATCGGCGTACCTGCGGCCAGATGGGTGCTGGCGCCGGTGACGGTCAGATCCTGCTGTTGCTCGATGGCGTTGATTACGTCATCGCCGGAAATGGTGTTTACGCGCAGACCCGGCAGTTCCGCGTTGATATTGATATCGCGCTCGCCGGTGCCGGTATTACCGTGCCCGTTGGTCACGGAGGCGGTAAAGGTCAAATCCCCGTCGCCGAACGCCTGAAGATCCGCTGAAGGGATCGTGACGTTCCAGGTCAGATCGCTGCCCACCGTGGCGCTGTAACTCTTACCGCCAACGGTAACAGACACCGTATCGCCCGCCGCCGCGCCGGTAACGCGGCCACTGAGGGTTTGGTCCACGCCCGCTTCGGCGTTATTAACCAGGTTATCCCTCGCAAAGGTGTTAATGATCACCTTCGGCAGCACGGTATCGACCAGCAGATTCGCCTCTGCGGAGCCGCTGTTACCCACGCTGTCGGTGCCGCTGACGCTGACGCTATAAAGGGTGTTCGCCAGATTCAGGACGTCGGATACCGGCACCTGAACCGCCCAGATACCGTTTTCGACGGTCGCCTGATAGCTGACGTTATTCAGCGTCACGGTAACGGCGCTGCCGTCCGGCAGGTTGCTGGTGCCGCTCAGGCTCAGCGGCTGCATCGCCTCCCGGGCATTCAGCACGTTGTCCTGGCTGATGGCGTCAATCGTAAATTCCGGCGGGTTGCCGCTCAGCGCAATGCCGTGCGTGGCGCTACCGGTGTTCCCCGCTGCGTCGGTGACGGAGACGGCAATGGTGTGGTTGCCCTCACCCAGCGCGCCGACGACGGAGGCAGGAACGCCCACGCTCCAGCTGCCGTCTGCCTGTACGACGCCGGTGAAGGTCTGGCCGCCAACGGTCACGGTGACGACATCGCCTGCCGCCGCGCCGCTCGCCTGCCCGGAAATAATCTGCGCCTGGCCCTGCTCGCTGGTGTTGAGGATATCGTCGCCCGCGACGGTGTTGATGGTGACGACCGGCGCGTTGGTATCTACCGTGAAATCCGCGGTCACGGACGAGCCGTTGCCAGCTTTGTCGCTGACGTTCACCGTCAGGGTGTGGTGACCTTCATTGAGGGCCTGCACCTCGCTGGCCGCCAGCGTGACGGACCAGGTGCCGTCGCTGCCCACCGTGGCGTTATAATTTTTGCCGTTCAGCGTCACCGTCACAATCTGCCCGGCTTCCGCGTTGGTTTTACCACTCAGCGTCAGCGGCTGGTTGTGCTCAGCGGCATTAATGATGTTGTCCTGCGCGAGCGTATCGACGGAGAGCGTTGGCGCAGCGGTATCCACGCCAATCGTCTGGCTTCCGCTCACGGTGTTACCCGCCGCGTCTTTGCCGCTGACGCTGACGGTCCAGGTACCGTCGCTGAGCGCCTGCGCGTCTGCCGCAGGCACGTTAACGCTCCACGCGCCGTCTGCTCCCACCTGAGCGGTGTAGATTTTTCCGTTCAGCGTTACGGAAACGTCGGTTCCCTGCGCCAGATGCTGGCTGCTGCCGGACAGCGTAAAGCCTGCGGACTGTTCGCTGGCGTTAATCACGTTGTCACCCGCCGTTGTCGCCAGCGTAAGCGTGGCCTCGGACGTAGAAACGGTCACGGTGATGTTGCCCGCTGACGTGGTTTTACTGCCGTCGATCTGCACCACCGACCAGGTGTGCTCTCCGTCGGCCTGGGTCGGGAGTTTTACCGTCCAGGTGCCGTCTTTACCGACCATCGCGCTGGCGATGGTGCTGCCGCTGCCGTCTTTAATCTGGATGGTCGCGCCCGGCTGACCGGTACCGCTGAAGGTCGGCGCGTTATCGTCCGTGAGGGCGTTTGCGCTCAGCACTCCCTGCTTGTCGCCCACCTTGTCCGACAGCAGGAAGGTCGGCGTGGCGCTTTCCACTTCTTTTGTGTTATCAATGACTTTCGTTTTGGTTTCGCCGTCACCGCCGTGGGCCAGCAGTGCGCCGATAGCACCGCCGCCTAACGCCGCCCCTGCAATCCAGCCCCACGGGGCATCGCTCAGGGCGCTTCCCTGCTCAAGGAAGGGTTCAATGCTGCTAATGGGTGTGGCCTGCGCGGTTAATTCAGTAGCGGCAACGCCTGATGCTTCCCCGGCATCGGCAAAAGAGAGATGAGTCAGTTCCTGCCCGTCGTTGAACACCAGCTCTGACTGATGTTGGGTTTCAGGATCTTCAACAAAATAGTTATTGCAGCGAATAACGCTGCCGTCCTTCATATAAATGAGAAGGTCTTTACCCTGGCGGACATAACGCACCACGTCCTGAGCAGAGCCCTGAATTTCAATCACGCTCGGCGATGAAATAGAGACCGACAGATTCCCTTCGCCGGTCAATTTCGTTTTCTCCGCCGTTTTGCGAATGATGACATCAACAACCTTTACGTTACTCATATTCCTCTCCTTGCAGGTGTACGGATCCCTGTGGATATATCCACCAGACGGATGTAGCTATCCCTGGGAAAAAACACCCATTATTTTCAGACTTATTTCGTGCAGCTATACGTGGCTTTTGTTAACTCAAATCGGGTAATTTTGCGGCAGCGTTTTTCTCTATTCCAATAAGCGGCATTAAATTATCAACCGCGGAAGCATAATTAATTGCCGAACTCCAGCCATCATACTCGGCGATTATTTTCGCCGACGTGGCCTGCCAGACATCCTGCTCAACGCTGAGCAAATCATTAATGCTCCGCTTGCTCAGGGTGTATTCATTTTTATAAACCTCGCGGGCCCGCAGCGCATTTTCCAGCTGCCGCTTCCCGGCCTCCATTCTTCCGCGTGCGCCGGTCCAGTCAGCTTGCGCGACGGAGGCCTTTTGCAGCACGTCGAAACGCGCCTGATCGACCTGAGAGGACGCCATCGCCCGTGCACCCTCAGCCTGACGCACGCGTGCAGATACCGCGCCGCCCTGATAAAGCGGTGCGTCAATATTGAGCTGGATCTGGTCGTCCCAGTATGAGCGGTTGTCCGATTCGTAACGCGTGCGTCCCCCCTTCAGGCTCAGGGTTGGCCAGTGCTGGGACTTCGCCGTTTCAACGCCATACTGGGCCGAACGTTCCATATTCTGCGCGGCCATTACCGCCGGTATTAACGAATAATCAATGCGGTTGAGCGAATCCGGCTCAACGGCGAGGTTTGCGGGTACCGGCGAATAATGATCTGCCTGCATTCCGGTTAATACCGCGAGCCTTGCGCGGGCGCTGTTCAACGCGGCGTTATACTGCGCCACCGTCGCCTGCATGCCGGCAATACGCGTGCGGGTCTGGAGTTCATCGGAGGTGGAACTCACGCCCGCATCGGCGCGCAGTTTTGCCAGCTGCTCCACGTTTTTCAATGCCTGAACATTCTCTTTTGCCGCCTGTAGCAGGTCGGAATAACGTTTGACCTCCACGTAGCCGAGCGCCGTTTTTTCCGCCACGTCAGAAAGCGTGGTCATCAGCTGGTAGCGGTAGCTATCGCGCTGTGCGGAAGACTGGCTGATGCTGTTGTTGGTCTTGCCAAAATCGTATATCAGCTGGGTCAGGCTCACCCCCCAGGCCGCAGAGTTCTTCAGCGAACCGCTGGAATCGGTGGTCTGGCTATGCCCCGTACTCCCGTTCAACGCTATTTGCGGCATCCAGCCGCTGCGCGCCTCGTCTATTTGCGCCTGACCAATACCTAACTGCGCGGCCTGCTGGCTAATTGACGGATCGCGATCGATAGCGAAAAGAATACTTTCCTTTAAGGTCGTCGTTGCCATCGGGGCAATACCTACCGCGCCACTATTGGCATAAGCCGTATTTAGGGCTAATGAAATTAACGCCAGCGTAGCTATAAATTGGCGTGAAACAGGCTTGCGTAATATCGTCATTTTATCTCCCTGACTCTGAGTGATACTCAAGCAATTACCCAAAAAGAGGTACAGATAATTAGACAAATATCTTATTTAACTTCCTCGCTAAATTTCAGGTAAAGCTCCCCATACCCATTTCCGATGGAGATGAGATCCGCCTTTGTCTTATTAAATTTAAGAAATTACTTATTTCATAAGTTGATTTGCAGCATAACAAAATGTGGTATAGGCCACTACACCCACAATGTTAATGCAGTGTTACATATAAGAAAAAACATGGGGTTTCTGGACAAAACTCCGAAAATAGCCTTTCAGATGAAACATCAAAACACACTGTAATTTAAGGAAAATTCTTAATCTCCTCTGCGCACATTTTTGCGTTAATTTCTGAGCGGGTCAGACACAAAGATTTTCAAAGAAGTGTCAACTTAAGTAAGAGCCATCGATTTGTTGAAAAATAATTCTAATAAAAAACATAAATCAGACATTAAATGCTTTATTTTAATTACATATCAGC